>JBNKDX010000091.1:0-7664 GCA_050288485.1 Rhodomicrobiaceae bacterium
GTCAACGCGCGATCGGGGGATGCGACGATATACCGGGGCGGCCCGCACTATGGCGCGTCAAGAACCGCCCCGATTGCTCGCCCCGCCACGCCGGAACGCTACGTGAGAAAACTCAGCCGCCGCTGCCGTCGCCGCCGTCCTGGCCGCCTTGCGACGTTTGCGGAGTCTGCGCTTCGGGCTTCTTCTTCGCCGCCACCAACTTGGCGCGTTTGGCGGCGGTTATGGCGGAGATGTTCGCCTCGGCGACGCGGAACACATAATCCTGGGCCGACGAGGTGAAACGATAGGCGCCGCCCGCCGCTTCCTTCTTGTATTTGTAAGTGACTTCCGGACCGTCCGTGCGTTTGATGGTGATCTGAATGTCGGGCGCGGTGAGCTTGGCCACCTCATCCTTGCCCTTGGCCTGGACGGCGTCGAAGACGGGCTGCGTGACGGCCCGGACGAGACTGCCGATCGCACTGGCCACCGGCTCCTCGTTGTCCGCCAGTCCGGCAATCGTGAACTTGCCGTCCTTGCGTTCCAGCGTGACATCACCGGCGGTGATGCTGGCGATCTTGTCCTCAGGGATGGCCAGGACACCGTTGTCGATCCAGTCTTCGCCCCGCGTCCCGGCGTCATAGGAGGCGAAGGCGACATTGTAGACCTCGTCACTGCCGTCCACGCGGGCATGGACCTGCCGGAATGCGGGCGAGGTGCCGATCAGCACGGCGCCGACGGATTTGCCGCCGCTCTTCAGGACGATGCGGCGTTCGTGATCCTTGCCGGTCAGTTTGAAGCGTTCCGCAGCGTCGCTCGTGGTGGCGACCGGCCAGCCCTTCTTGAGACTGGCGAGCTTGCCGAGCAGGGTCTTCACCTTCGGCCCGTCGGCGGGGAAATCGCCGAAGGACGGGACGATCCAGCGGTCGCCCTGCTTCTTCAGCGTCACCGACTTGGTGTCGCTCTCGTCGATGGCGATCTCGTCGATCCCATCAATGCCGAAGGTGAGAAGCGGCTCCCGAGCCCTGAACGCGGCATGGTCGTTCCCGCTGATGGTCAGAGCGGCGGCGAGGGCGAGCTGGGCCGCCAACACGCCCGAGAGAATGACGGAAATGCGCTTCATGGATCAGGCTCCCTGAGTGGAAAGCATGGCCAGATATTTGCGGCTGGCGCTGAGCTGCACGCGGCGGCGGATGAGATAGACGATGGCCAGCCCGAGGAGGGCAAAGGCGTAATTGAGGTACTCCCACAACATCTGCATCCCGGCATCCATCGGCATGAGGGTGCGGGAGAACTGTCCGCCACGGCTGCGCAGCGCCAGCAGGCCGCGATCTTCGAATGACCAGTCAACGAGGTTCTGGGCGAAGCCGAGCGGGGCCAGATATTGCGTGCCGCCGACGCTCGACGCCAGCCCCAGCACCTCGTCGGACAGGAAGCTGTTCGAGCCGACCAGGATGATGCGCGCGCTTTCGGGCGAGCGTTCGATCACGCCGGTGATGGACGGCTTTTCGTCCTTGGCCTTCCCGGCGTCTTTCTGCTCCGCCGCCTGCTCCTTCTTATCCTTTTGCGCCGGGGGCGGGGCGTCCTTGGCGAGCGGCGACGGCTTGCCCGCGAAGAAGGAGGCGAACTTTCCTTCCATCATCGCGCCCAGGAGCTGGCGTCCCGTCTTGCCGTCCGCCGCAAAGCCGAGGCGCGGATCCTTGTTGAAATCCGGCACGATATTGTCCGAGGCGGACACCCAGGCCCCCCGCGAGCTTTCGATGAGGCGGGTGACCTTGCGGTCCTTGGCCTTCGCGGCGTCGATCGAGATGGGCGCCGCCCAGGACAGCGTCATCTGGGCCAGCCCCGCCGTCGGCGCCTGTCCGCTGGCCAGACCGTCACTGCGCACGTCGATGAAATAAGGATAGTTGATGAGCTGGATCTGGCGGACATTGTAGCCGCCGACATTCCGCTCGACGGGCACCGGGAACGGCGTGTTCTGCGGGTCGAGCACCATGGCGTCCTCGATCTTCAGACCGTGATGCGCGAGCCATTCCTTCAGGCCCGACGGCGTCTTCGTCGCCCGCAGGCCGCTGGTGAGCGACGTCTTGTAGGGTGACGTGGCGATGATCACCGTGCCGCCCTTCATCAGGAACTGGTCGACGGCGAACAACTGCTTCTTGTCGAGGGTCTCCGGCGCGGCGACGAAGAGCACGTCGGCCTGCTCCGGCACCCGGCCATCTTTCAAATCGGTCGCCTCGACGACGGCGTTCTCACGCAGCTTGGCTTCGAGCGACTGGAATGTCGCACCGCCGCTCCCGGCCATGCCGAGTTGCGGCATCGGCGGCGTGGAGGGCGGCGTATAAAGCGCCACGGTCCGCAGCGCGCCTGGCGTGAAGCGCTTCAGCGTCGCCTCCAGGTTCCGCTTCAGGCCGTCCTTGTCGAGCGACGCGGGCAGCGGCGCCTGCTCCGCTCTGTCGCCGCTTGTCAGGACGAGGTGAAACCAGAACCGCTTCGGGTTGAGCAGACCCGCGGCGAGCGGCTGCACACCAGCGGCCTCAAGCCGTTTCGCCAACTTGCCGCCGTCGGCGTCCGGGTCGGTCAGCTTGGCGACGATCTTGCCGGGCGCCGCCGACTGGTAGTCCTTGATCAAAGCTTCCAGATCGGCCTTCAGCTTGGGGAGCGGGTCCGGCAGCTTCTCAGTTGCCGAAATATAGCCGTCGAGGCGCACGGTCTGCGGGATGCCGGACAGGACATTGCCCGAGCCGCGATAGCTCCCGAGCACTTTCTTGACCGCCCGCGTGATCTCATACTCAGGATCGCGCAGATCGACCTTCAGATCGCCCTGGCCCTGCTGCTTGACCTCGATGAGATCCTGGTAGCCGAGCGTGACGTACTCGTCGCCATATTTGACCAGGATGTTGAAATAGGAATTCGTCACCGCCGCTTGATATTTGCTGGCGGTCTGAAACGGCACGGGCTGGATGTTGTAGGTCCGGTTGGCTTCCGCTTCGAGCGTGGCGTCCTGCATCGGGTCGATGAACTCGACGCGCAGCTTGCCCTTGCCCGCAATGGCGTATTCCTTCAGCAGATCGCGCAGACGCGGGACGAGCGGCGCCAGCAGCGGATGCGTCTGCGCGCTGAAATAGCCGCGGATGAGCATCGGCTCCTGAAGCTGGCGCAGAAGCCCGCGGCTCTCGTCCGAGATCGAGTAGACGTTCCCCTCGGTCAGATCGGCGCGCGCCCAGCTGAGCTGGCCGAGCCAGAGATTGGCGGCGACGAGATTGACGGCGACCAGCGCCGCGGCCCAGCGCCATTGCCTGTGCTTCGGCGTCTGCCCCTGCGCGGACCAGCGCAAGGCTTCCAGCGCATACAGATTGAGCACGAGGAACACGCCGAAAATGCTCAGGTAATAATAGAGATCGCGCAGATCGATGACCCCGCGTGCGATGGAGTCGAAGCGCGAACCGCTGCCGACGAGCCGCAGGACTTCGCTGCCCGTATTGCCGAACAGCGCCGTCAGCGCGTCCGAACCGAGCAGGTAGAACACGCCGCAGATCACCGCCGTCACGATGAGGCTCACGACCTGATTGTCGGTGCGCGCGGACACGAACAGCCCGATGGAGATATAGGCCGAGGCAAGCGCCAGCGTGGCCAGATAGCCGCCGAACACCGGCCCCCAGTCGAGCGGCCCGACGAGCGACACCGTCAGCGGCAGGGGCAGCGTCAGCGCCAGCGCGATGGCGACCAGCGCGATGCAGGCGAGAAACTTGCCGAGAACCAGATGCAGCGGCTTAACCGGCGACGTCATAAGGAATTCCAGCGTCCCGGCGCGGCGCTCCTCGCTCCACATGCGCATGGTCATCGCGGCCACGAGGAAGATGAGCAGGAGCGGCATCCATTCGAACAGGGGCCGCACGTCGGCGATGTCGCGAGCGAAGAAGCGCGCCACCCAGAAGAAGAAGAACAGCGAGGCGGCAAGAAAGGCGCCGATGAAGATGAACGCTGCGAGCGAGGAGAAGAATGTCCCGAGTTCCTTGCGGGCGATGCGAAGCACGTTATGCATGCTCGGCCTCCATCTGGGTGTCGCGTGCGGTGATTTCGGCGAAGACCGTCTCCAGGTCGCGCTGCTCGGGGTAGAGCGCGATGAGGTCCAGCCCCTTGCCGTTGACGGCGCGCGCCACCTGCGGCGCTACCGTTTCGGCGGCGTGGCCGTTGAGACGCAGGCCGTAGGCGTGGGCCGCGCCCTGGGGGGGGAGCGCGTCGACGCCTTCGATCAGTTCGAGCGCTTCGACGAGCGGCACGATCACATCCGGCGCCGCGGGGGTCACCAGCCGCAGACGCCCGCCTGCCGAGAGATCGGCAATCTGCGAATCAAGCGCCAGCCTGCCGCGATTGATGATGATGACGCGGCCGCAGATCGCCTGGACCTCCTGCAGGATGTGTGTGGAGATGATGACGGTGGCGTGCTGCGCCAGGTCCTTGATCAGGTCGCGCATGTGCCGGATCTGCGAAGGGTCGAGGCCGTTGGTGGGCTCGTCGAGAATGACGATTTTCGGCTTGTGGAGAATGGCCTGCGCGACCCCAACCCTTTGCCGGAAACCGCGCGACAGGCTGGCGATCGGAGCCGTGGCCTTTTCCTGCAGCGCCGTGGCTGCAATGGCGTCGCGCAGCGCCTTGGGGCGATTTTCCGCTTCGATGCCGTGGAGCGACGCCGCATAGTCGAGGAAGTCGGCGACGGTCATCTCCGGATAGAGAGGGCAGTTCTCGGGCAGATAGCCGATGCGCGCCTGCGCCTCGCCGCGCTGCGCTTCGACATCGAAACCGTCAATGATGACCGAGCCCGCGCTCGGCTCCAGAAAGCCGGTCAGCATTTTCATGATCGTGGTCTTGCCGGCGCCGTTGTGACCGAGAAGACCGACGATCTCGCCATCGCCGATGGTGAAACTCACATCGTCTACAGCGGTGAACGCGCCATAGTGGCGCGTCAGGTTCCGGGCGACAATCATGGATTGCTCCAACCTGCGGTTAGGGGATTACTGGTTCGGGAAGAAGACGTACGGAACTTAGGGAGCGCAACCAGCAGCGTGCGGCGGGTCATGCGCCCGTCTTCCAAGATTCGATCTGACTGCGCAGCAATAATCACCGGCGCTGCGGATGAACTCTTCGCCCTGGCAGCCGCTTTCGCACTTGGATACGGAAAAGTCGAAGTCAAAAACAGCCATGGCAAACCTCCAACGCCTCCCGGCTATCGGCTGCCGGGCGTGGGAAATCTGTGCTGTGCGGAAATTTAGCCCCGACACCCAATGTGTCAAGGCTTCATGCCGTTTGTTACGAAATCGTAACGATTGGCGCCGTGCGTTAGGGCCATTTCACGGCCGGCGGCATCGACGACAGGATGCTGGCCACATTGCCCCCCGTCTTCAGTCCGAACACCGTTCCGCGGTCGTAGAGCAGGTTGAACTCGACATAGCGCCCGCGCCGGACGAGCTGTTCCTCGCGTTCGTCCCCGCTCCATGGGCACACCATGTTCCGGCGCACGATTTCGGGATAGACGCCGAGGAAGGCGCGGCCCACCTCCTGCGTGAAGGCGAAATCCGTGTCCCAGTCGCCGGAATTGAGATAATCGTAGAAGATGCCGCCGACGCCGCGTGGCTCCTTCCGATGGGGCAAGTAGAAATACTCGTCGCACCACGTCTTGTAGCGCGCGTAATCCGCCACGGCATGCGCCTCGCAGGCGGCCTTCATCGCGGCGTGAAAGCTGACGGTATCGGCGTCCTCCTGCGTGCGGCGCGCGTCCAGCATCGGCGTCAGGTCGGCCCCGCCGCCGAACCACGATGTGGACGTGATCACGAAGCGTGTGTTCATGTGCGCCGTGGGCACATGCGGGTTCAGCGGGTGGATGATCAGCGAAATGCCGGACGCCCAGAAGCGCGGATCGGCATCGGCGCCTGGAATCTGCTTGCGAAACTCGGACGCGAATTCGCCGTGTACGGTCGAGATGTGCACGCCCGCCTTCTCGAACAGCCGCCCGTGCAGCATCGACATCTCGCCGCCGCCGCCATCGGCGCCGCTGTGATCCTTGCGCGTCCAGGGCGTGCGGATGAAGCGGCCTGCGGGCACTTCACCCCCAACCTCGTCTTCCAGACGTTCGAGCGCGGCGCAAATCTGGTCGCGCAACTCGGCGAACCACGCGGCGGCCTGCGATTTCCGGTCCTCAAGCCCGGCGGCGGCTTCCATGTCCTCACCCCTGTCCCGGCGCTATTCTTGTGCCATCGGTGGAAACTGATCTGTCTGTCGGAGCGCTTCTCCTAGCACCATCGCGGCCGCAACGGCAACATTCAGCGACCGCATCCCGGCCCGCATCGGCGCCGCCACCCGCGCATTCGCCGCCTCATGCACTTCGGCGGGCGCGCCAGCGCTTTCGCGACCCAGAAGCAGAACGTCATCGCCCCGGAACGCGAATGCGGTGTATTCCAGCGCCGCAGCCGTGGTCAGCAGAACGAGCCGTGCGGGCGTCAGACGCCGCGCCGCCTCGAACGCGGCGAAGGACTCGTGGCGCGTTATCGCCACATGGTTAATGTAATCGAGACCCGCCCGGCGGAGCGCACGGTCCGATATATCGAAGCCCGCCGGGCCGATAAGGTCCACCGCGATACCCAGGCACGCCGCCATGCGCAGGATCGTCCCGGCATTCTGGGGGATATCCGGTTGATAAAGGGCCAGTCGCACCGGCTGCGTCCTCCTTCCGGTCTCCATGGGGCGAAAGCTATATCGCCGCCGCCACGCGTCAATTCCCGCGAAAGTAGAAACCGGAGTCTATTGCGCCGATTTGTCTCTCCCCCCACCACCTAGACATCGCACCATCATCAATGCAATAAGGCACACTCGGAAAACGTTGTGTAGACCAGACGCCGCCTGCCGGCCGCCGGACAGGGGGTGTTTGTCTGCGAGAGGTGGGGCGTTAACAGGGACGAGCTTTTATGGCGACAACGATGGATGAGCCTGTCAGCAGGCGCGATTTGATACATATAGCGGCTGCGGCCTTCACCGGGGTAGGCGCGGTGGCGGCGCTTTGGCCGCTCATCGACCAGATGAATCCGGACGCCTCCGCGCTGTCACTGGCGAGCGTGGAAATCGATCTGGCGCCCGTCCAGCCGGGACAGGCGATCACCATCATGTGGCGCGGCAAGCCGGTATTCATCCGCAACCGCACCGAAGCCGAGGTCAAGGCCGCCAAGGCCGTCAAGCTCGATGAACTGCGGGACCCTTATGCGCGCGTCCTCGACAAGCCGGAAGACACGCCGGCCACCGATGCCGAGCGCACCAAGCAGGGCCACGAGAACTGGTTGATCGCCGTCGGCATCTGCACCCATCTCGGCTGCATTCCCAAAGGCCAGCGCCCCGGCGACGCACGCGGCGAATGGGGCGGCTGGTTCTGCCCGTGCCACGGCTCGCATTACGACACCGCAGCCCGCATCCGCAAAGGCCCCGCGCCGCGCAATCTCGATATCCCGCCTTATTCCTTCCTCACCGACACGAAAATCAAGATTGGCTAAGGGCCGGACCCGAACATGTCTCATCAATCGACTTATCAGCCGAAGACGGCATTCACGCGCTGGCTGGATGACCGTCTCCCCATCGTGCGGTTCGCGCACGACACCATGGTGAATTTCCCGACGCCCTGCAATCTCAGCTATATGTGGACG
>JBNKDX010000092.1:0-7633 GCA_050288485.1 Rhodomicrobiaceae bacterium
GAGATGATGTCGGAGGTGCAGTTGCAGGAAGGCGGCAGCATCAAAAATGACGTGTCGGTGCCTGTCGCCGATCTGCCTGAGTTCCTGCACCGCGCCGACGAGGCGGTGAAGGTGGCGGTGCCGGGCTGCCGTCCGGTGCCCTTCGGCCATTATGGCGACGGCAACATCCATTTCAATGTCAGTCAGCCGGTGGACATGGACAAGGAGGCGTTCCTCGACCGCTGGAAAGACGTGGCGGCTGCGGTCAACCGCATCGTGCTCGACTATGGCGGTTCGATCAGCGCCGAACACGGTATCGGGCGCATGAAACGCGACGTGCTTCCGGGCGTGAAAAGCGCGGTGGAGATGGATTTGATGCGCCGGATCAAGGCCGCGCTGGACCCGCAGGGCATCCTCAATCCGGGCAAGTTGCTGTAGCTACCGCATCAGCGGAGCGCGAGCCAGCACGCGGAACAGGCCAGCGCCGCCCGGATCGCCGCACAGGCAGAGATCCTCAAATGTAAAAAGCACGGCGGTGAGTGGCGCGATGGCGGGCGTGAGCGCTGTTTCGACCGCATCCAGCTCCGCCTCATCCAGCGGTCCGGCGAGCGTGATGTGGAACATAAAGCGGTGGAAGATATCCGCGTAGCCGAATTGCTCTAGCAGCGAGGCGGCATCCGGCGGCAGGCTGCGTGAGCGTCGGGCGCGGTCGTCGCCATTGAGGGGGGCGCGGAACCGGTCGAAATGGGTGATGCAGTCATCCGCGAGCCAACCTATGTCCGTGTATTCTCCACTCAGCACAAGCGCCAGATAGCGCGAAAAGCGGCGGAGCCGGAGGGGCGCGGAGCGGATGCGCCGCCGCCGCGCGCAGAATGCGGCCAGCGTCTCGGCGAGTTCGTCCGTGCTCGCTCCCTCCCGCAGCCGGAACGGTGCTTTGATCGTGGAATGAATACCGTAGCGGCGCGGCGAGGCCGTGGCCCGCTGCACAAGACCGGCGCCCAGGCCGAAATCCGCCCGCGGGGTGGCGAGCGCTTGGCCGGTCTCCACCTCGGCGCCGAACCAGCCGCGCGCAAATGCGGCAAGCGGGCTGTCCGGCGCGGGCACCCAGTAGATGGCGTATCTTTCGTAAGTCATGGGCGACGTTATGGCAGGTGGCCGTGACAATTGCACGTCGTCTCAGGGGCCGGACTGGTCCGGGGCGAACAAAGGAATGTGATGTGAACCGTGGCTGCGGAACGGGGATAGGTGCGGTGCCGGCTTGAAAGCCGCCATCAATTGGCGCTTATTGGCAGCACGCTGGAATTCCGCCCGAGGGGATCATGGATCAGAATCAAACCGCACCTACCGCTCCCATTGCGGAGAAGCGCCCCGTGACCGATGTCCGCCACGGCATCACCCGGACCGACGATTACGCCTGGCTGCGCGCCGCGAACTGGCAGGAGGTCATGCACGATCCATCGGTGCTGGCTGCCGATATCCGCGCGCATCTAGAGGCGGAGAACGCTTTCAGCAAGGCTGTGCTGGCCGACACCGAGGCGCTGCAGGAGACGCTGTTCCAGGAAATGAAGGGCCGCATCAAGGAGGACGACTCCACCGTCCCCTCGCCGGACGGCCCGTGGGCCTATTTCCGCAGCTATGTGACCGGAGGCCAGCACCCGCTCTTTTGCCGTGAGCCCAGGCAGGGCGGGGCGAAGGAAGTCATTCTCGATGGCAACAAGCTGGCCGAGGGACTACACTTCTTCTCCATCGGCAGCATCGCGCACAGCCATGACCATGAACTCCTGGCTTATGGCGTCGATGACAAAGGGTCGGAGCTGCACACGATCAAGGTGCGCAACCTCTCGACCGGCAAGATGCTCAGCGACGAAATCCCCGACACGGCGTCGGGCGAAATCGTGTGGAGCCCGGACCGGCAGTGGCTGTTCTATGTCCGGCTCGACGAGAATCTGCGCCCGCAGCGGGTCTATCGCCACCGTATGGGGACGCCCGCGAGCGACGATATCCTCGTCTATGAGGAGCCGGACCCGGGATTCTTTGTCTCCGTCAGCGAGGCCGCGGACCGCCGTTTCATCGTCATCCATTGCGGCGATCAGCAAACCTCCGAGGCGCGCCTGATCGACGCGGCGAATGTGGAGGCGGCGCCCGTCCTTGTTGCCGAACGCGAGAAGCAGCACGAATATTCGGTCGATAGCTGCGACGGGCGCCTGATCATCCTCACCAATTCCGGCGATGCGGAGGATTTCCGGATCATGGAGGCGGCGGTCGGCGCCAGCCGGAACGAGTGGCGCGAAATCGAACCGCACCGTCCCGGGCGCCTCATCCTGTCGATCCTGGTTTTCAAGGACTATCTCGTGAGGCTGGAGCGGGAGAACGGGTTGCCGCGCATCGTCATCCGCGCGTTCGCCGATGGCGAGGAGCACAGCATCGAGTTCAAGGAGGAGGCTTATTCACTGGGGGTCGTACCGGGCTACGAGTTCGACACCACAAGCTTGCGCTTCAACTACTCCTCGATGACCACGCCCGGGCAGGTTTTCGACTACGACATGAAGACGCGCCAGCGGACCTTGCGCAAAACGCAGGAGGTGCCGAGTGGACACAACCCCGCCGATTACGTCACGCGCCGCGTCTTCGCGCCCGCCGGGGACGGCGAACTGGTGCCGGTCTCGCTTCTTTACCGCGCCACCACCCCGCTCGACGGGTCCGCGCCGCTCCTGCTCTACGGCTACGGCTCCTACGGCATCTCCATGCCCGCTTCGTTCATGACCAACCGGCTCAGCCTCGTGGACCGCGGTTTCATTTATGCGATTGCGCATATCCGCGGCGGCAAGGAGAAGGGCTACCGCTGGTATCGCGAGGGGCGCCAGGAGAAGAAGGTCAACACGTTCAAGGACTTCATCGCCGCGGGGCGTTATCTCGCCGCGAATGGTTTCACGTCGCCGGGGCGGATCGTTGGGCACGGCGGTTCGGCGGGCGGTATGCTGATGGGCGCGGTGGCCAATATGGCGCCGAAACTGTTCCTCGGCATCATCGCGGAAGTGCCGTTCGTGGATGTGCTGGCCACGATGCTCGACGACACGCTGCCGCTGACACCGCCCGAATGGCCGGAATGGGGCAATCCGATCACGTCCAGCGCCGATTATCAGACGATCGCGGCGTACTCGCCCTGTGACAATGTCAAGGCGCAGGACTATCCGCATATCCTGGCGCTGGCGGGCCTCACTGATCCGCGCGTGACCTATTGGGAACCGGCGAAATGGATGGCCAGGCTGCGCGCGGCGAAGACCGGTGACGCCCTGCTGCTGCTGCGCACGAATATGGAAGCTGGCCACGGCGGCGCTTCCGGCCGGTTCGACCGGCTGAAGGAGGTGGCGCTCGCCTACGCCTTCGCGCTCAAGATCGCGGGTAAGATGTGAAAGGCCGCCGCCGTTCTGTCGGCGCGCGCTTTTGTCTTGGCTGTGTCTGAGCATACGGGTATATCTGCTGGCGTCCGTCGAGGGCGCGCAGCGGCGGGCAGATATGCGGGTGTGGCGGAATTGGTAGACGCGCCGGACTCAAAATCCGGTTCTGGTGACAGAGTGTCGGTTCGACTCCGACCACCCGCACCATCTCATTTTTGCGATTTTCGAGGGCCGCTCTGTCGTTTCGTTCAGGACTCGAGGCTTGGTAAAAATGAGTGATTTGTCCGCACGAGTGAAACAAGCTCTAATTTGGGATTGTTACAAGCCACGCCATACCCACGCATGGAATATGCTCGTGCTTTCTTGGCGCGAACTTGGTCAGCCAGATGAAGGGACTGACGTTGGTTTCGAAACCGAATATTTTTGGGAAAACTTTATACTCCGTCTCTGGCTATATCGAACGACTGTGAAAACTTTGACGAAGCTCACCGTAGTGAAAAGCGAGGCAACGAAAATCCTGGAAACATTCGATGGGGTTTTTGATGCGAAAGGCCGAAATGGCCTCAAAGCTCTTCGTGATATGATTGAGCATTTTGATGATTATGCAGCTGGTGATGGGCGAGGACCTGCCAAGAGAGATCAGGACTTGGACCCTTGGCGTACAATTTCACGAGATCGATATGAGCGCGGTCAGTTTTTTCTCGAACGAGAAACATCCTATGAAGCAGCCATCAAGCTGCGCTTGGGCGCAAAGGACGTGTGCGATAAATTTATACATTGGTACAAATCATCAGAGTGATTAGAGTGCAATATGCTGTTCCAGTCGGCCAATGTCTTGAAAAGCTGGTTCCAAATCGCTCCTTCGAACCGCGCCATCTCATTTTTTGGCTCTCGAGAGCTACTAACACCCTGAACGGTATAGTCAATTCGGCGGTTCGAAAGCCCTCTTTTCGGCAGTACGGCAATTTCCGCGTAAAGGCCGGTCTGAGCGCACCAGTCTGCGGGGAAGGGGCAAAATTTTGAATTTCATATAGGCGTTGTAAAATCTTCGTGAAAAACACATGGGGAGAAAAATCCGTGCGCTGGAATGTGCAACAGGGTGTTCGTCACATAAATTACAATGAAACACTTGACCTCCACATATCTATACTTGGAACACCGACAACCATCGTACCGCAACTGGCCGCGAGTTCCTCCACGCGGCGCGGTGCATCCTCGAAATACTCACGACGCCCCCGGTAGCGCGATGTCAGAAAATGGACGCGCTGATTGGCCGATCCTCGCAGGCCGTGCGAATCGTTGAGCGCATGGTCGTATCGCCCGTCTATCAGGACATCCGCCGCGAGCAGCAGCTCCGCGACGGCCATATCGCGTTGCGCTTTCCTACGCAGTTTTTCCAGGCGGAAGCCCGTGTAGACGATGACCGACAGTCCTTGCGCTTTTGCAAAACGGGCGAAGGCCGTCACGCCCGCGCTCTGCGCGAAAGGTTCGCCGCCGCTGATGGTTACGCCTTCGAGGCCATCATGCGTCAGGAGGTCTGCGGCGAGGACACGGACGGGGATGGTTTCACCGCCGGTGAATGGCAGGAATTGCGGCGCCACGCATCCGGGGCAGGAAAACGGGCATCCCTGCGTCCAGAGCGCATACCTCAGGCCGGGGCCCAGGACCGTCACGGGAGCAGCGCGGGCGGCGACCTGAACCGTCAATTCGTGAAGGCAGGGCATCTCCGGCGCCTTTTCATTGCCTGATGGTGACGAGCAGATCATCGATTTCGACGTCGGCGATATTTGCGGGGCGAATGCGGAACAAACGGACCCCGTCACTCAATGCAACTTTGGAGTCCGCGTAGAACTGCTTGCCGCTTTCTGTGCGCCTGAGTTGTGATCCGGCAATCATGCCGGTGGGCGTGCGCGGCCCTATGATCTCAACCTCCAGTGAGGCGGCGCCGGTTGCCCCTGCCGGGGCAGCGCGGTTGTTCATATCGTGAATCAATTCTTCGAATGATATGGCCCGCACAGTCTTATGCACCCAGAAACGGTGGCCAGTCCCGCCCACCAGCGTGACCTGCGTGTGCGGCCGTGTGGGCAGGGTCTCGCGCCGCCCAATGAATTCTTCGATGCCCTGGCTATGCCATCCCAGCGGCACGCGGTCGAGCCGGTCCTGCAGGAAAATCAGTTCCAGGTCGGTGGCGATTTCGTAGGTGCTGACGGGGGCGACGACGGTTCGGATCTGGCCTTCGAGACCAGTCCAGGTGCGGGGCCACCAGCCGCCATACCAGCCTGCGGGCTCCACGAAGCGCAGCAATGCTTGGGTATCGGCCGCTGCGTCGGCATCCCCATGGAGGCAGCCGTCCGCCCCGGCGGAGCCCATATGCCACAGCAGCCAGCAATCATCCGGGCCGCGATGGCGTTGGGCAAGGGCCCGGCAAAAGTGAACCCGGGCGGCGGGGGAGGTAAACGGATTGGGTCCAAGAAGGTAGATCGAGGCGGATTTCCGCGCCTTCGCGGCGGCCGCACGAAGGATGATATCTACGCTTGGTTCCCCGGTTGCCTCGTCGATACCCGGCGCCTTGTCCAGTTTCCAGTTCACCGTTGTCCCCCATTGTTTCAGAATTATGCCGGGTCAGCCAAAGGGGGAGAAGGCGAAACTTCAACGCGGGCGCCTCCGCTGCCGTCATCCGGCTTGGCCAAGGAAACATAGAGCTTGCCGCTTCGGCCCGCCAATTTCAGCGCTTCCCACGCGATTTCCTCTAGGACCAGCGCCTCGTATTGCTGCTTGACGTTGCGTACACCCATATTGGCGAAGTCGCAGCCCGGGCTGTTCAGGATGAACTCCGGCATCCGCGCCCGGTCAGGAAAGTCCACTGTGATCGCAAAGCGCTGCTGGAAATACGTCTTGGTCTTGCTGATCAGGCGCTCGATCACATCTTCCACGATCTTTATGTCGTCCAGGTGCCGGAACGCGACGATGTTGGCGAGGCCGATCCGATTGAAGATTTCAGGATGAGACCGGAAAGCCGGTTGCGTCATCTGCAGGGCCTTCCGGTAGTAGCCGGCCAGAATGTCCGAAGGCGCTCGGCGATGCGGCATCTCGATCTGATCGCGCACTGGTAGATCGGTATTCCTCTGATAAACGAATACGGCATCATCGGGCGTTGTCGCCAGAAATGACCCTTCACTTTCGGGCAACTGCGAGCACTGGTTGGACGTGAAGACGATCAGGCTTTGCGAGAAATCGCATGTCTGCCCTTTGCCGTCCGTCAGCCGCCCTTCATCGAGGATCTGCAGGAACTTCTTGAAAATCGACGGATGAGCTTTGTCGATTTCATCGAACAGGATGACGGAGAACGGGCGTTCGCGCACCGCCGAGGTAAGCTGCCCGCCTTCGCTGTACCCGACATAGCCGGGCGGAGCGCCGATAAGGCGCGCTTCGGAATGTTCCAGGCTATATTCGCTCATATCCAGCACGATGCAGGCTTCTGCAGCGCCGAAAACGAGCTCGGCGATCTTCTTCGCCAGCATGGTCTTGCCGACGCCGGTAGGGCCGACGAAGAACAGAACGCCGCGGGGCCGCCGGTAGTCGGGCGCGGTTACCGCCGCCACGTCGAAGCTGGCCTTGGCCACGACCTTGACCGCTTTGGACACGGCGTCATCCTGGCCGAGCAGCGGCTCGTCTCTTGCCTTGGTGATCTGCTCGACGCTGATGCGGGACGGATCGCTATGCAGTTCCGCCCAGGAGTCTTTTTCCACGCCATAGCGGAATGACCGGATGCATTGGATTACGTCGCGGCTTTCGGCGCCCGCGGCGGCGGCGAAGCCGCTCAGCTTGATGACATCCATCCATGCCATGTCCTCGGTCGCCGCGGCGGCCCGGCGCGTCAGCTTCTCCAGCGTACCGCCTTCCGGATCGACGGTGAGTCCGGCGCTGTCGAACGCCTGGGCGAATAGCGACTCCCGCTCGGACTGATCGGGCTTGGGGATATGGAACCGGCAGACGCCCGGCAGCATTTCGAGGAACTGCGGGGGGATCCACGCCTCGTTCGGAAACACGAAAATAACCCTGTGCCCGCCAGCCACTGCGTCCTGAACCGCTCGGAGCAGGCGCCCATGGAGGCGCCACTGGTCCCCATCGCTCCACTCGCTGACGCGGGGAAACGCCGCGGGCACTTGTTCGAGATAATAGCAATGGCGCCCCGTGCTCGCTTTTACGCTTTGCGCAAATTTGGCGATGTCATTGTCGGCCCCGCGGTCATCCTG
>JBNKDX010000093.1:0-7608 GCA_050288485.1 Rhodomicrobiaceae bacterium
AGGTCGCGCCCGCGCCGATGACGGTGTGGATTTCGTCGATGAACATGATCGCGCCCGGGTAGGCTTCGATCTCGCGCATCACCGCCTTCAGGCGCTCCTCGAAGTCGCCGCGGTAGCGGGTGCCGGCGAGCAGCGCACCCATGTCGAGCTGGAAGATCGTGGCGCTTGAGAGCACTTCGGGCACCTCGCCGCGAACGATCATGCGCGCCAGGCCCTCGGCGATGGCGGTCTTGCCGACGCCGGGGTCGCCAACGAACAGCGGGTTGTTCTTCTGGCGGCGGCAGAGCACCTGGATGGTGCGGTCTATTTCCTTCTCCCGCCCGATCAGCGGGTCGATACGGCCGTTGCGCGCCTTCTCGTTGAGATTGACGCAGTAGACATCGAGAGCGTCGCCCGCGCGTTTCTTGTCGTCGCCGGTCTCGACGGTCGCCGCGTCGTCGTCCACGCCCCGCACCGCGCGCGGCTCGGACATGCCGGGACGCTTGGCGATGCCGTGGGAAATGTAATTCACGGCGTCGAACCGCGTCATTTCCTGTTCCTGCAGGAAGAAGGCGGCGTGGCTCTCGCGCTCGGCGAAGATCGCGACGAGCACGTTGGCGCCGGTCACCTCTTCGCGGCCCGAGGACTGCACATGCACGACCGCCCGGTGAATGACGCGCTGGAAGCCTGCCGTGGGCTGGGCCTCAGTGTCCTGATCGACGACGAGATTGTCGAGGTCGTTGTCGAGATAGTCTATGAGCTTGCCGCGCAGGAGGTCGAGATCGACGTTGCAGGCGCGCATAACCGCTCCCGCGTCACGGTCGTCAACCAACGACAGGAGCAGGTGCTCCAGCGTGGCATATTCATGGCTGCGCTCGTTCGCATATTCGAGGGCGCGGTGGAGGGATTCTTCGAGATTGGACGAAAACGAGGGCACGGGCGTCCTATTCCTTCTCCATGGTACACTGCAACGGATGCTGATGCTGGCGCGAGAAGTTGGTCACCTGCGCAACCTTCGTCTCGGCCACCTCATAGGTGTATACCCCGCAGATGCCGACACCCCGTTGATGCACATGCCACATGATGCGGTTCGCCTCTTCGGTCGGCTTGTTGAAGAACCGCTCCAGGATGTACACGACGAAATCCATCGGCGTGTAGTCGTCGTTGAGAAGCAGCACCTTGTAAAGGCTGGGCCGCTTCGTTTTTGGCTCAGTTTTGGTGACGATACCGCCACGCACGTCTCCATCGTCTTCGCGGCGGTCCTTTTTCGACATCGTGACCGCACCCGGGACGCCACCTTCGCGCCCGCCCGCGCCAACCGCCGCCACATCGCTTCTATCCGACATGAAAAACATGCAATTCTGCTGCCAAACCCCGGAATGCGCCTCTTGCCTATCAAGAGTAAGCTGGCCTTTGCCACCTTTCAATGCGTAGACTGCCAGTCTCTCCTGGACGCAACCATAACACCGCCGGAAGGGCAGTAAAAAGGCCAATCTGCACGTCTACTCCCCTGCCGTGGATAGTCTGCGGCGCGTGGCGCACAACTCCTTATAGTAGGCCATATTTGCCAAAAAAAAACTGTGTTTGCGGGCCAGGAAACGGAAAGTGAAGAGCCGCCGGGCTGAGAGTTCCGGGAGCCTGCCGGTCTGCGGCGTGGGGGCCTTTCCATCCACAGATTCCGTAAGTCCCTGCGGTCACTACGCACCTGCCGCCGAAAAAACTTCACAATGATTATGCTTATGGGGGCGTTACACGCCGTGTTCCTCCGCGGTCGCGCCCCGGCATGAGGCGATTTAACGAGATTACGAGTTTCCCGGAGACGATGCCGCGGCCGGTGCGGTAAGGTGCGGGCTGGCCTCTGCTGGTTTATCCCGACTAAATGGGCCGGGGGGCTGCGGTGTTCAAGGGATTGGTCAAATCGGCGTTAACAGCCTGGTAAGCCTGCGCAAATAAGCTCGCGGAACTGGGTTGACTTTGCAGCGCCGCCGTGCCGGGAGGGTCTCGATGGTCATTTCTGCGGCGATGCGCCGGGCAACGGGGATTACCCGCGGAGGGGCGTTTGCTCTGCGGGCAGGCAGGCTCGCGCTGGCCGTCATGCTTGCTCTCAGCCTTGCCGTCGTTCCCGCCGACGCCAAGAAGCGCCGTTCCCGCAAAGCCTATTCGCCGCCGCACGCGGCGATGGTGCTGGACGCGCAAACCGGCCGCACTCTTTACTCCAGCAATATCGACGCGCCTCGCTATCCGGCCTCGATCACCAAAGTCATGACGCTCTATCTGGTCTTCGAGCAGATCAAGCAGGGGCGCATCAAGCCGGAGACGCAGCTCAAGGTAAGCGCGTTCGCCGCCGGTCAGTCCCCTTCCAAGCTGGGGCTGAAAACGGGGAGCACGATCAAGCTGCGCGAGGCGATGTACGCGCTCGTGACCAAGTCGGCCAATGACGCCGCTGTGGTCATTGCCGAAAACATAGCCGGTTCCGAGGCCGAATTTGCCCGTTTGATGACCAGGAAGGCGCGGGCGCTGGGCATGATGGACACCACCTTCCGCAACGCCTCCGGCCTGCCCAATTCGGAGCAGCGGACGACGGCGCGCGACCTCATCATCCTCGGCCACCGCGTGTTGACGGACTTCCCCAAGCAGGCGAAGATCTTCAAGACCAAGGTCTTTTCCTATGAGGGCGAATCTCATCGCAATCACAACGGCCTGCTGTTCACTTACAAGGGCACCGAAGGGCTGAAGACCGGCTTCACGCAGGCGTCGGGCTTCAATCTGCTGGCGTCCGTGCGCCGCGACGACAAGCATCTGCTTGCGGTCGTGCTGGGCGGATCGTCGGCGCGCGCCCGCAACGCCCGGATGCGCAGGCTCCTGAACGCGGCCTGGAAGAAGGCGGCGACGTTCGCCTCTCTGAAGAAGCGCGGTGTCGCGCCGCCGTCGAGGGTGGCGCTCAAGGAACCCGGCCTGCTCGGCCGCGCCGCAGTCCTGAAAATGGCGGAGGCGCAGGACGGTAAGGTACGCGCGCCCGTCCTCCAGTCCGGGCCCGCCGCGCAGACCATAAAAATCACGGAAGACGATCTGCCGGAGCGCAACCCGGCCTTCCATCCGGACGCCGCCGAGCGCACGGTGGCCGTGGCGCTGGCTTCGGTCGCCAAGGAGCAGGGAGGCGCGAGGGGATCGCATTCGCAACTGCAGGAGATGCAGATCGCAGGCGCTTCCATGGCGATTGCGACAGCGGGGGCAGCCAGCACCCGCGTGGCCGCCGCGAAGGAGCAGGCCGCGCCCGAACAGCCCGAGCCCGAGATCAAGAGCGAGGCCCCCGCGGCCACCGATCCCGCGGGCTCGCTCGGCCCGTATCACGTCCAGGTCGGCTCCTATCTCAGTATTGCGGGTGCGAAAGACCGGCTGCAGACCGTTGCCGCCAAGGCAGGGAGGGTTGTCAACGGACATGGCGAGCTGACTGTCGCCGGGACGGTCCAAGGGAAGTCGTATTTCCGCGCTCGTTTCGGCCGGTTCTCCAAAGCGGAGGCGCGGCATGCCTGCTCCAAGCTGAAGAGGCTGTCCATCGACTGTCTGGTCGTGCGCGCGGAGTAGGGCAGGATCAGGGATTTCCCTTCTACACCGACACCTCGGCCTTGATGTGCGGGTGCGGGTCGTAGCCTTCGAGGCGGAAATCGCCGTAGCTGAAATCGAACAGCGAGGGCGCGTCCGGGTTGATCGTCACGCGCGGCAGCGCACGCGGTTCGCGGGCAAGCTGTTCGTCCGCCTGCGCGACGTGATTCAGATAAAGATGCGCATCGCCGAAGGTGTGGACGAAGTCGCCCGGCGCATAGCCCGTGACCTGCGCCACCATCATCGTCAGAAGCGCGTAAGAGGCGATGTTGAACGGCACCCCCAGGAAGATGTCCGCGGAGCGCTGATAGAGCTGGCACGACAGCCGCCCTTCGGCGACATGGAACTGGAACAGGCAGTGGCAGGGCGGCAGCGCCATGCTGTCGATGTCGGCGGGGTTCCAGGCGCTGACGATGTGGCGGCGGGAATAGGGATCGGCTTTCAGCCGCTCGACGAGCGCCGTCATCTGGTCGATGCTGCGTCCGTCCGGCGCCGCCCAGGAGCGCCACTGGCGGCCATAAACCGGGCCGAGTTCGCCGTTCTCGTCCGCCCATTCGTCCCAGATGCGTACGCCGTGTTCCTTGAGGTAGCCGATGTTGGTAGAGCCCGACAGGAACCAGAGCAGTTCGTGAATGATGGATTTCAGATGCAGCTTCTTGGTTGTGAGCAGGGGAAAACCGTCGCTCAGATCGAAGCGCATCTGATAGCCGAACACGCCGAGCGTGCCGGTCCCTGTCCGGTCCGTACGCCGCACGCCGTTTTCGCGGACATGACGGAGAAGATCCAGATATTGCTGCATGCCCTCTCCAATGCTTCTGCTGACGCTAGCCCCTGGAAAGGCTTTACCGCGAGTCGCGGGCCTACAGCCAGCCCTTGCGCTTGAAATAAAGATAAGGCAGTACGGCGGAAATAATCATCAATATTAGCGACATCGGATAACCGGCGATCCATTTCAGCTCCGGCATGATCTCGAAATTCATCCCATAAATACTGGCGATCAGCGTCGGAGGCAGGAAGACGACGGCCGCCACCGAGAAAATCTTGATGATGTCCGTCTGCTCGATACTCGACATGCCGAGCGCGGTATTGAGCATGAAGGTGATGTTGTTGGCCAGAAACGTCGAGTGATCGGAAAGCGCCAGCACGTCGCGGTGCAGCGTTTTCAGCGCCCGCGCCAGCGCCTTCGACGGTTTGATCTCCGACGGACGGCTGAGGAACGACAGCACGCGCCCGATGCTCACCAGGCTTTCGCGGGCGCGCGAGGTCAGCGCCTCTGCCAGGCCGATTTTGCGCAGGATCTCCTCGTAATCCGTCTTGCCGCGGGAGAAGACGTTTCGCGACACTTCGCTCATTTCGTGCTGGACGCGCTCCAGAATGTCGGCGATGCGGTCGATGATGGCGTCGAGGAGCCCCGCCAGCAGCGTTTCGCCCGAATGCCCCACCTCAGGTAGACGCTGCACCTGCGCGGAGAACACCTGGAAGGGGTGCGGGTTGGCGAACCGGATGGTGACGAGCCGGTGGCCGATGAGAATGAACGTTACCGGCTCGGTTCCCGGCAAAGCGGTATCGCCCTGCGTCAGCACCGTCGCAGTCATGAACATGGCGCCGTTTTCCTGGTAGAGGCGGCTGGAGACCTCGATCTCGCGCATGTCCTCGCGGCTGGGAAGATGAATGCCGAGCTGGCGTTCCAGGATGATTTCCTCCTGCCGGGTCGGCGTGAGCAGATCGATCCACACGGCGTCGAGCGGCACGTCGTGGCCCGGCGTGACCTCGTTGGACGCCAGCGCGCCGTTCTTGCGCATGTAAGCCGTGATCATTGCTTCACCTCCTCGGAAGAGAGGCTGCAACCTCGGTTGCGGTTTCGTCAGTCCGGTATCGCCTTTCTGCAGGCGGGGTACGCGGAAAGCTCTTCGGCTCCGCGAGCCTTTGCGACGGCCGCCCTGTCCTCAGGCGCCGCTGGCCGTCGGGCGCAAAATACGACGCTTCCCTTTGCCCGCAGCACTATCTGTCGCGAGTATTACCAATTTGCAAGCACCCTCACGGTGCCGGGACGTCCTTCTGCGCGAAGGAGCAACTGCGCTTCGGCCGCTGCTGTCGCTCTTCTGCCTGTGGCCAAGGCCGCCAGTTGTATTTCATGGTCGCGGCAAGTATGTCATAATCCCCGCCGCGGCGAAGCTTCAACGGGCTTCGGATGCTTCGTGGGTACGCCACGACACAAAGAAAAAATCGGGAGGAAAGGAACGATATGCCGGAAATCTCACTGGAAGTGAACGGCAAGGCCATGCGTGTGCAGGTCGAGCCGGGCACATTGCTGTCGGAACTCATCCGCGACAAACTCGGCCTCACGGGTACGCATATCGGCTGCGATACGTCCCAATGCGGCGGCTGCGTTGTGCACATGAATGGCAATAGCGTCAAATCCTGCACCATGCTCGCGGTGCAGGCCGACGGCGCGCGCATCACCACCGTCGAGGGCCTGTCGCAGGGCGCCGACCTCCATCCCGTGCAGGCGGCCTTCCGCGAGGCGCACGGTCTGCAATGCGGCTATTGCACCCCGGGCATGATCATGTCGGCCGCCGATCTTCTCGCCAAGAATCCCAATCCGAGCGAGGCGGAAATCCGCTCCTGGCTCCAGGGCAATATCTGCCGCTGCACCGGTTATCACAACATCGTGAAGGCCGTGCAGATCGCCGCCGCGAATATGAGCGGGCGCGCCATGGCCGCCGAATAAGCGCCAGACATTATAAGAACACCGGAGGAAAGAATGACCGCTCAGGGCATTGGCGCCAGCGTGAAGCGCCGCGAGGATTTCCGTTTTATCAAGGGCCTCGGCAAATATACCGCCGATATACATCTGCCGAACGAGACCTGCCTCTATCTCTTGCGCTCATCAGTGGCCCATGCGCGCATCCGTTCCATCGACGTATCGGCGGCGAAGGCCGCACCAGGCGTGGTGGCCGTGTTCACACATGAGGACATCGACGCGTCGGGCGCGGGGGGCATACCCTGCGGCTGGCTGATCACAAGCCGGGACGGCTCGCCGATGAAGGAGCCGAAGCACCCGATCCTGGCCGCGGGCAAGGTCCGGCATGTCGGCGATCCGATCGTCGCCGTCATCGCGGAGACGCTGGATCAGGCCAAGGACGCAGCCGAACTCGTGCGCCTCGATCTGGAGGAACTGCCCGCCATCGTCGATATGCGCACGGCCGCAACGGCCGGGACCGTGGTGCACGACGAGGCGCCGGACAATCTCTGCTATGACTGGGAACTGGGCGACAAGGCCGCCGCCGATGCCGCCTTCGCCCGCGCCGCGCATGTCACCAAGATCGACCTCGTCAACAACCGGCTCGTGGCCAACCCCATGGAGCCGCGCGCGGCGATCGGCGATTACAACATCGCATCCGAGGAACACACTCTTTACACCACGAGCCAGAACCCGCATGTCATCCGGCTGCTCATGGGCGCGTTCGTGCTGAACATCCCCGAGCACAAGCTGCGCGTCTATGCGCCCGATGTCGGCGGCGGTTTCGGCACGAAGATCTTCCACTATGCCGAGGAAGCGTTCGTCACCTGGGCGTCGAAGCGTGTCGGCCGGCCCGTGCGCTGGGTGGCGGACCGCTCCGAGGCGTTCATGTCCGACGCGCATGGCCGCGACCATGTCACCCATGCCGAACTGGCCTTCGACGCCGACGGCAACGCTCTGGCCCTGCGCTGCGAGACGCTCGCCAATATGGGGGCCTATCTCTCGACCTTCTCGACCGCGGTGCCGACGTGGCTGCACGGCACGCTGCTGGCCGGGCAGTACAAGACGCCTGCGGTTTATGTGAATGTGAAGGCCATGTTCACCAATACCGTGCCGGTGGATGCCTACCGCGGCGCGGGGCGGCCCGAGGCGACCTACATCCTCGAAAGGCTGATGAGCAAGGCGGCCAAGGAATTCGGCATCGATCAAGCCGAAATCCGCCGCCGCAATTTCGTGCAGCCCGACCAGTTCCCCTATGCGACGCCGGTGGCGGTCGAATACGA
>JBNKDX010000094.1:0-7607 GCA_050288485.1 Rhodomicrobiaceae bacterium
GCTGTCGTCCGTGTAGAGCTTACGCGCCCGGCGGATCAGGACGGCGGCCAAATCATGCCACAGACGCCAGTCGCGGGCCTCGTTCGCGTCCGCCAGCGTGGACTTCGCGACCTTGTGACAAAAGCCCATGCCATAAAGTTTGGAGGGGTGCGCTCCCAGGCAGGCTTCGATATCCCGCAGGCTCTCACGATACGTCAGTTGTGCAAACGCCATGGCGCGAAACTGTTCCGAGCAGCGCAATGTACGCACGCGGAAATCGCCGCCATATTTCGTGACCAGACGCTGAAAGCTCGTCCACGGCACGAAATCCATGACCTGCGCGAAGAGGGTTCGGCCCGTGTTCATGGTGGCGCTCCCGATCAGGAAAATCGGGAACTCTACCGTAAAATCTCGCGGCGCGTTCAAATCGACACCAGGTAAAATCGGCCTTAACCCATTGCTGGAACGCCCTAATTCCAGTTGCCGACAGCGCTTAACCGGACAGCAGTGAGTCCAGGCATGCCTTCACCGTTTCGCCTCGCGCGCGAGGAGAGCGCGCTTGCGTTCCACGCCCCAGCGGTAGCCCGCCAGCGCCCCGCCTTTCCGGACCACGCGATGGCAGGGGATCGCCACGGCGATCTTGTTGGCGGCGCAGGCGGCGGCGACGGCCCGGGCAGCTTTCGGCATACCGATGCGCTCCGCAATCTCGGCATAAGTGGCTGTTGTACCGCCTGGAATCTCCCTCAGCGCCTGCCAGATGCGATGCTGGAACGCCGTGCCGCGTATGTCGAGCGGCAGACCGAGACCCGGCCCCGGCGCTTCTACCAGGCCCACGGCCCTGGCTATGACGTCCTCAAAGCCCTTGTCGCCTCCTACAAGCGTCGCATTCGGGAACTGGTTTTCGAGATCGCGGATGAGCGTTTCGGGATCGTCGCCCAAAAGGATCGCGGTCACGCCTCTCGCGCTTGCGGCCACCAGGACCGAACCGAGCGAGCATTCGCCGACCGCGAAACGCATCTCTGCATTGGCGCCGCCGGAGCGGAAATCGGATGGAGTCATGCCAAGCATCTGATCTGAGTCGGCATAGAAACGGCCGCTGGAATTGAACCCCGCGCCGTAGATGGCCGCTGTCACGCTGGCGCTTGTCTTCAGTTCCTCTTGCAGGCGCTTCCGGCGATGCGCGACGGCATAGGCCTTCGGCGTGACGCCCACGGCGGCCTTGAAGATGCGATGGAAATGATGGGCGCTGAAACCCGCCGAGCGCGCCAGTTCGGTAAGCGGCGGAACCTCCTCGGCGGTTTCGATCAGGCGGCAGGCTTCCGCCACTTGCCGGGCGTAGCGTTCGTGCAGGGAAGGTTCGTCCGGTTTGCATCGCCTGCAGGGGCGGAACCCCGCGGCCCCGGCGTCGCGGGCCGAAGCATGGAAGGCGACGTTCTCGCGTCTGGGCCGTCGCGCGGCGCAGGACGGGCGGCAATAGACGCCGGTCGTCGCCACCGAATAGAAGAACGTCCCGTCGAAGCTCCGGTCACGGGCTTGCACGGCCTGCCAGTAGCGGTCTTCCGTCGTGCCGGGCTTTTCCGCTGAGTTGGCGGTCTTGGCGGTGCTGCGCATCATTCCTGCTTTCAAAACTGTGCCTGCAGCGAATATACGCCGTGGAGCGTGATGCGGCGCTCCACTCCTTGCTGCCGAATTCAATAACGGAGACCGATGAAAGACGCCTCGCCCCACGCTATCGAAATTCTCGCGCCCACAGAAATCCGATACCCGCTTGAGCGGGTATTTCGATGAAGTGAATTTTTCAGACGCAGACAGCGCCTTCGCTTATTCCGCAGGCGCCGTCTTCTTCGTCTCTCCGGCCGCCGGCGCCTCGTCCTTCGGTTCCGCCTCCGCAGGCTCTTCGCTCTTCGGCTCTTCCGCCGACTGCGATGCAAGGACGTTCGACGCCCAGACCACGAGTTCCGTTTCGACCTTGCCGAAGGCGGCGTCGAGCGCGTCGATCGCCGCAGCCTCCTCGACCGAAGCGGCCGGCTGCGTCTGGCGGAACACTTTCGCCGCGAGGATCTTGCCCCCTTCGCTCAGGATCTTGGCGGTGATCTCGATATCCGCCCTGGGCTCCGGCTTCGCGGTCACCTGGAAATCGCTGATGTTGATCGTGAGTTGAAAATCGGTCGTAGCGTTGTCGCTTGGCCGCGCGATCGAGCCCAGAAACCCGGCATTCTCGAAGCTCTGGACGACACGCGCCTGCAACAGCCTCGGCAGGTTGTCGGCCCAGCGCGCCGGCGTTTCCTCACCGCCATTGCGAATGACGACGTTCTGCGTATCCAGCGCGATGAGCGCCGTCGGATCGTTGACCACTACGGAGCCTTTGAAGGACTTCGCCGCGCCCGTGAATTTGGTCGCTGCGGTCAGGTCGTGAAGCTGGCCCGCGGCGGCCTTCTTGCCGCCCGTCATCCGTTCGAGCCCGGCGAGAATGCTGTCCACGCGATCGGAGTTCTTGGCGAGGATATCCGAGAAGGTGCTGAAATTGCTGATGGTGTTGTGGAACCCTTCGGAGTTCTCGTCGAGGATGGTGTTCAGGCGGTGCAGCGCGTCGCGGGCGGCCTGGCCCATGGTCTGCCCGTTGGTGTTGGCCACCAGAACCGGCGGCCCGTCTTTCGCGGGCGGCAGCGGCGCGTTGGGCGTACCGCCATACATGGAAATGAAGGCGACGCCCGTCAGGCCCTGGAAGTCGATGTCGATGCGGGTGTCGGCGCGGATCGGCGTATTGCGCGTGACGGCGACCGACACCATAACCCGGCTCGGCCTCCTTGGATCAAGTTGCAGGTCCGTCACCTCGCCCACCCTGATGCCGTTGAACAGCACCGCCGAACCTTTCAGCAGGCCGGAAACCGAGTTCTCCACCTGGATGCGGTAGTCCGCGCGGTCACGAAAGCCGCCGGTCGCTTGCATCCAATAGAGAAAGCCGAAGATCGCGGCGATCACGCCAAGCGTGAAGGCCCCCATCAGTATATAGCGTGCGCGGATTTCCATCGGGCGCCCCTCACATTGCTGGTTGTGCAGGCGAGCGCAGGAGCTGGCTGGCGCGCTTGCCACGGAAATAAGCTTTGACCCACGGGTGTTCGGACATCATGAGCATGTCGAGCGTCCCCTCCGCCACCACCTTGCCGTCGGCGAGTACGGCGATGCGGTCGCACACGGCCTGCAGGCTCTCCAGATCGTGCGTCACCATGAAGACGGTGAGGCCGAGCGTCTGCTGCAGCGTGCGGATGAGGGCGTCGAAATCGCCTGCGGAGATCGGATCGAGGCCGGAGGTCGGCTCGTCGAGGAACACGATCTCCGGATCGAGCGCTAAGGCACGCGCCAGTCCCGCACGCTTGCGCATGCCGCCCGACAGCTCGGAGGGATATTTGTGCGCCGCATCCGGACTGAGGCCGACCAGCGCCATTTTCAGAAACGCCAGTTCGTCCATGGCCGCTTTCGGCAGCTTGAGCTGCTCGCGCATCGGCGCCTGAATGTTCTGCAGCACTGTGAGCGAGGAAAACAGCGCGCCATCCTGAAACAGCACGCCCCAGCGGTGTTCGATATCCCGCCGCCCGCGCCGGTCGAGCGCCGCCATATCGCGTCCGAAGACCTCGACGTGGCCCTCGTCCGGCGGCACGAGGCCGATGATGCTGCGCAGGAGCACCGATTTCCCCGTTCCGGACGCCCCCGCGATGCCCAGCACCTCGCCGCGGCGCACGTCGAGATCGAGCCGGTTGAAAATGACCTGCGGGCCGAAGCGTTTCGACAGGTTGCGGATACGGATGACGGGAGCGTGCGCGGGCTCGTGCTTCATGGCTCAGAACCCCGCCGCCGACAGGAACATCGCAAACAGGGCGTCGAAAATGATGACGAGGAAGATGGCCTTGACCACCGCAGCCGTCACATGCCGCCCCAGCGACTCGGCGCTGCCGCGCACGCTCAGCCCTTCAAGACAGCCGACAAGTCCGATGATGAGCGCGGCGAGCGGCGCCTTCACCAGTCCCACGGCGAAATGCTCCAGCGTGATGGCGTGGTGCAGACGCTGGATATAGACCGCCAGATCGACGTCGAGATAGATCAGCGCCATGACCGCCCCGCCCGCGAGGCACATCAGGTCGCCGATAAAAGCCAGGATCGGCACGACCACGACCAGCGCGGCGATGCGCGGCAGCACGAGCGTTTCTACGGGATCGATCCCGAGCGTGCGCATGGCGTCGATTTCCTCGCGCATCTTCATCGAGCCGATTTCCGCCGTGAAGGCCGAGGCCGACCGTCCGGCGACCACGATGGATGTCAGCAGAATGCCGACCTCACGTAGGGCGAGGATGCCGAGCATATCGACCGCAAACGGCTCCGCCTGGAAGGTCCGGAGCTGTACGATGCCCTGCTGAGTGATGACGCCGCCGACGAGCAGGCATATCAGCGAGATGATCGGCACGGCGCGCAGGCCGGTATGTTCGACGTGATGGACGAAGGAAATCCAGCGGAAACGCCACGGCCGGAGCGCGTTGCGCGCGCCGCAGACGGTCACCGCGCCGAGAAAGGCTGTCAGCCGCGAGACGTCAGCCAGCGCTTCAAGAACGGCCCTCACGGAATCCGCAAGGAAGAGAGCCAGGGGCTTCTCCCGCCGCGGTTCCGGCCGGGGCTGCGCCGCGCCGTCGCGCACTACGCCGAGGAGGACGTCCTGCTTCTCCGAGGCGGTGCGGAGGCAAACAGGTATGCCGGTTTCCTCAAGCTCGCGCCGCAACAGGTCGACAAGCCAGGCGCCCGCCGTGTCGAGTTCCTCGACGGCGCTGAGATCGACCTCCGCCCCCGTGACCCGGCTGCGCTGCGCCGGGATCTGCAGCGACAGGATCCCGGCATGGAGCTGCGCCAGTTCGCGCACCGTCCAGCGTCCGGACGCCGTCAGCCGCAGCGTTCCGTCTTCCACCTTCGGCGTGAGCGGCGAATTCGGCGGGATGGCGGCCGCCGTGAAGAACTGCGCGGTTTCGGCCATGGGTGGCAGTATTCCGTATCGCATTCGTGACCGGCGCGGCGCTGCCGCAGGACAGCAACCGCAGCCATCGGCGACTTTACAGTGATTCTCCGCCGTTTCTTCTACGGGCGCCGGACGGATCACGCAGACGCGTTTCTGGAGTATGGCGGAAAATGTCGGAGGTAAAAGCGGAATGACCGCGTTTCCAGCACGCGGTGATGCGCCGGTGGCACAGGGAAACGGGGATGATTACCTAGCCGTAGATCACCGGATATTCATAGCGCACGGGCAGGATCTATGAAGAAGCAAATTCGGGCGCAGGATCGCCCATTTGTCTGAAATGTGTCGTAGAGCCGAAAATTTGGATTGGGGTCGGTGGCGAACGGTACGCTGGAAGCGAGGGCATAGCAGCCCCCGCCATCGTGTCATTGGCCGCGCGCCTGATAGACCGGACAGCGCGCTTCGCCGTCGTTCTCGTCGGCTAGACGGTCAAGGAAGTCTTGTGATACCGGGCCGGTATCCAGGAGACCGTTCTGCATGACCTTGGCCATGACGTCGAAAGCGCCAAGCCAAGCATCGCGGAGTTCAGGCGTGAAGCCGTCGCCGAGCACTTCGGAGAATGTATCCATGAGCGCCTTGCGCATGAGACCGAAATGGGCCGGGATGACCCCCCATTTGGCATGGTCCTTGCCGAGCTTGCGTATGGTCGGCATTGCCGCCTCGGCGTTGTCGAGCTGCGTTACGGGCAACGATATAAGGGAACGCAAGTGGAGATTGACGAGTTCAGCCACCACGCCCATGAATTTCTCGTGCTGATAGGACATGTCGTCCCCGAACAGCTTCCTGGTCTCGGGCGCCGCTTCAAAGAGCCTGTTGTAGAATTTCTCTCCCACTTGCTTGGCGATGGGAGCGACCTTCGCGAAGCTGGTATGCACGAGCCTTATCTGTGCTGGTGTCATGGCCTTCACAATCGTAAGGGATCCTGCCGGATCCGTTGCAGTTAAGCGTCGTCGGCGCTCATCAGGCAAGATTTTAAGAGGATTGCGCGCGGGTATTTCCCCGGATAGACAGCCCCTCAGTGCCTCGTTTACTTTAGCGTGGATGCTTCTCCCTGAGAAGGGCGATTGTGTCACTCTCGCGACGCGATTTGTCCGAAAAATTGCGTCAAATTGTCTTGTTGTGTGTCAAATTGTCTCACTTTGGAGGCATTGCCGTCCGCCAACGTACTACAGAGTACGGATGATGGTGCGGCCTGATACCGGTCGCTGGTCTTGGTAAGGTCGATTCGTGCGCTACGTTCGCCGGAAGAAACGTCCCAGGAGACCAGTGCGGGGAGTGGGCATGGGTGGAGGCGCGATCTCCGGATCGGGGGCGAAGAAGTCCGTGGCAATGTTTCCTTCGGCGGCCTCCTCCGGCAGGCGTTCGAGAAAGTCCGTGCCCGAGGCGTGCCCATTGCGGAGACCGCTTTTCATGACGTTGGCCATCAGGTCGAATGCCGCCTCCCACGCGTCGCGAAGTTCGGGCGTAAAGTCCGCGCCGAGTATTTCGCCGAGCGTTTCCAGGAGAGCCGTCCGCATGAGATCGAAATGCTCAGGCGTAACGCCAAAATGGACATGCCGCTTCCCGAGATTGTGGATAGCGGGCAAGGCGGCCTCGCTGTCGTTGAGCACGGTCACAGGCAGTGAGATAAGTGAGCGGAGGTGCAGGCTGACCAGCTCTTTTACCACGCTCATGAATTTGGCGTGCTGCGTCGCCATGTCCTCGCCGAAAAGCGCTCTGGTCTCGGGTGCGATCCCGAAAAGCTTTTCATAAAACTCGGCGCCGATCTGTTCGGCCATGGGCTCTATCTGGGGGTAGCTGTTCCGCAGAAGTCTGAATTGTCCTGGAGTCATTACGCTCTGTTTATCGACTTGGGGGTGTCACACCCGTTACGTACCGGAAACGAGGGCGCGCTGAATTCCAGTCGAGATATCGCGCTCACCTGGAAATCAACCACCTGTGCCGCGACAGGGTAGCGCAGTTGTTGATGTCTGAGAAGGGTGATGCTCCCTTCCGAGTTCGGGAGTCATTGTGCGCTGTGTACGGAAACACGGGGCTGTGTGCCAAATATGGAACGTTTCGCGGCGATCATGCGCCGCGAGTGCGCCATGCATTTTTACCTTACTGTGATGCATTTGCAGCAGATTGTTGCCGCTGCGCCGCCCCGCAGCACGGGTGTTTTTCTAATGCGGCTCGCAGCTGCTATCGGCGAGGTCCGCGGAGAGCGCGGCGGTCAGTTCCTCCATGACCTCGGGCGGAATGGTGATCGCGCTCAGCCTGCCGCGTTTCACATTCGACAGTCTGCCAGCGGCGATGGCGGAGGAGACCCGCGCCATCAAAGCGGCGACAGCGAGCCTGGACACGGCGGCGGCGGCCTTGCGGACGGCCGGCGTGTTTCAGGGCGTGGCGCGCGAGATCGCTGAGCGGGCGGAAGATATACGGCAGTCCTGCGAGGCGCAGGACGCGGCGATGCGCGGCATGAGCCGGATGGCGGCGTTGCTGGATACCTTGCAGCGCCATCATGTGCAGGTGCAACAACTCAGCAGAGACTGGCAGGATGACAATGTGACTTATCCGGCCCGCAGCAGCTATT
>JBNKDX010000095.1:0-7601 GCA_050288485.1 Rhodomicrobiaceae bacterium
CGGCCCCTTCGCCGAAGGGGCGCAATATGGGGGTAACCATGGCATTGGCAGAAAGCCTTGACGACACGGCGCCGCAGGGGCGCCTCATGCATTTTCCGATCAGCTTCCTCGCGATCACCATGGGGCTGTCGGGCCTGACGCTGGCGCTCCTGCGCCTCGAACACGCGACCGGCCTCCAGCACAAAGTGAGTTTGGGCGCACTGTCGCTCGCTGTGCTGAGCGGGGTCGTCTTCGCCGTTATCTATCTCGGCAAATGGCTCCGCTACCCGGGCGCGGTGAACGAGGAATGGCATCATCCGGTCCGCCTCAGCTTTTTTCCGGCGGTCAGCATTTCCCTGCTGCTGCTCGGGACCGCTGCATTCCCGCTTTCGCGCGAAGTGTCCTTCATCCTGTGGTCCGTGGGTGCGGTCCTGCATCTGGGGGCGACGCTTGCCGTCGTTTCGGCCTGGATCGGGCACCGTCCTTTCGAGACGCCGCATCTCAACCCTGCATGGTTCATTCCGGCCGTCGGCAATATCGTAGTGCCGGTCGTCGGCGCTCCGCTGGGTTATGCCGAGATATCCTGGTTCTTTTTCGCGGTTGGCATCGTTTTCTGGGTGATCCTGCTGACGCTGGTCTTCAACCGCCTCATCTTTCACAGCCCGCTGCCCGAGCGGCTGCTGCCGACGATGGTCATCCTGATCGCGCCGCCCGCGGTGGGTTACATCGCCTATGTGCGCCTCACCGGCGGTCTCGACCCGTTTGCCCGCGTGCTTTTCTATGCGGCCGTGTTCTTCGCGCTTCTTCTGCTGACGCAACTGCCGAAACTGTCGCGTATCGCCTTCGCGCTGTCGTGGTGGGCCTATTCGTTCCCCATCGCCGCGCTGACGGTGGCGACGTACATCTATGCGGAACAGACCGCTTCGCAGGCGCATACCTACGCGGCCTTCGGGCTGACCGCCGTCCTCGCAACGGTGATAGCGCTGCTCATCGGCGGCACGGTGCGGGCGATTGCACGCGGCGACATCTGCCAACCGGAGTGATTTTCAAGGCGCCAGCGAATTAGCCTTGCAGTTACCCGATTGCTGTACTCATATTTATGCATGCCCCGCATGCAGAGCATGAAAGCGAATGGGCAAGGCTGACAACATTCGTTAAGCTCCGTATCCGGGATTTGGGAGGACTCTGCCGGAGAGGTTAATGGCGCAGGCAAAAGCCAGACAGAATTCGGGGAAGGAAGCCGCAGAAGCGAAGCGCACAAAGGATGAGACGGCCGGGACCGGCAAAACGCCACCGGAGTTCACGAAAGAGGAGGACCTCAGCGCCTATCGCGAGATGCTCCTCATCCGCCGCTTCGAAGAAAAAGCCGGTCAGCTTTATGGCATGGGCTTCATTGGCGGTTTCTGTCACCTTTATATCGGGCAGGAGGCCGTGGTCGTCGGCATGCAGATGGCTTTGGCCGATCGCGACCAGGTCATCACGTCCTATCGCGACCACGGGCACATGCTCGCCTGCGGGATGGATGCGCGCGGCGTCATGGCGGAGCTGACCGGGCGGCGGGGCGGCTATTCCAAGGGCAAGGGCGGTTCGATGCACATGTTTTCCGTCGAGAAGGGCTTTTTCGGCGGGCATGGTATCGTTGGCGCGCAGGCGCCGCTGGGGACGGGGCTTGCCTTCGCCTCGAAATATTCGGGCGCGGGCCGCGTGTGCCTCACCTATTTCGGTGACGGCGCCGCCAATCAGGGGCAGGTGTACGAAGCCTTCAACATGGCCAAGCTGTGGTCGCTGCCCGTCGTCTACATCGTCGAGAACAACAAATACGGCATGGGCTCGCGCATCGACCGCGTGTCCTCCACGACCGATTTCTCACAGCGGGGCTTAAGCTTCAACATCCCCGGCGAGCAGGTGGACGGCATGGATGTGCGCGCGGTGAGGGCCGCGGGCGAGCGGGCCGTGCGCTGGGCGCGCGAGGGCAACGGGCCGTACATCCTGGAGATGCTCACCTATCGCTATCGCGGCCACTCCATGTCCGATCCGGCGAAATACCGCAGCCGCGAGGAAGTGGAGAAGATGCGTGGCGAACACGACCCCATCGAGCAGGTGCGCGCGCGCCTGATCGCGAAGGGGTGGGCGAGCGAGGACGATCTGAAGGCAATCGACAAGGATATCCGGGCGGTGGTCAACGACGCGGCGGAGTTCGCGCAGACCGATCCGGAGCCGGATGCGGCTGATCTTTGGACAGATGTCTATGTGGGGGCTTGATTATGGTAATACGGGGCGTTCATTTTGCGCTGTCAGACGCGGATGCTCAAAGTCTGTTCGACTGCCCGGAGGATGACCGGCCGGATCTGATCAGCGAAGAAATTGAGGAAAATTATTTCGATAACTCGCGGGAGTGGTTGTGCGAGACAGACAAAGCGTGGGATGCCATCCATCGCGCCTTGGCGGAGAATGATTTGAGCTATATCTATAAGAAACCTTTGGACGGTGTCGTTATGGGTGGGGAGCAGTTGTATTTTGGAGATGATTACATCATTTCGTTCAAGGATTCCTCCAAGGTCAAAGATATCGCCGCTCAGCTTGATGGGGTTGATGAAGCGGATTTCAAGCGCCGGTACTACGAAACTGATCAGGAAGATGATGGCATTTCGCTTTCGGACGAAAACTTCGACTACACGTGGTCCAATCTGGTTGATCTAATCGATTTCTACAAACGTGCGGCTGAGGCTAACCGCTCCGTGATATTCACTGCGGATCGGTAAGGGAAGATTGAATGCCAACACAAGTGCTCATGCCCGCGCTCTCGCCGACGATGGAAGAGGGCAAGCTCGCCAAATGGCTGGTGGCCGAGGGCGACAGGGTGTCTGCGGGCGATGTCATCGCGGAAATCGAGACCGACAAGGCGACAATGGAGGTCGAGGCGGTGGACGAGGGGCTCATGGGCCGCATTCTCATCCCCGAGGGTACCGAGGGCGTCAAGGTCAACACGCCGATTGCTGTCATTGTCGAGGCGGGCGAATCCGCCGACGCCATCTCCGTTGCCGCGCCGCATAAGAACGGAACGCTAAAGGCTCCCGAGGCTGCCATCCTGGCCGCCCCGCCCGTCATACGGCCGGAGGCGCCCGCAGCCGCCGACCCGGAAATCGCGCCCGGCGCCGAGATGATCACCCAGACCATGCGCGAGGCGCTGCGCGACGCCATGGCCGAGGAGATGCGCGCCGACGACCGCGTCTTCATCATGGGCGAGGAGGTTGCCGAATATCAGGGCGCCTACAAGGTCACGCAAGGACTGCTGGACGAATTCGGCGCGAGGCGCGTCATCGACACGCCGATTACTGAACAGGGCTTCACCGGAATCGGCGTCGGCGCGGCGCTGGGCGGTCTCCGCCCCATCGTCGAGTTCATGACGTTCAATTTCGCCATGCAGGCCATCGACCAGATCATCAATTCGGCGGCGAAAACGCTCTACATGTCCGGCGGGCAGATGCAATGCCCTATCGTGTTCCGCGGCGCGAATGGCGCGGCGTCGCGCGTGGCGGCGCAGCACAGCCAGTGCTATTCGGCGTGGTACGCGCATGTGCCCGGGTTGAAGGTGGTGGCGCCATCGAATCCGTCCGACGCCAAGGGGCTGCTGAAGGCCGCCATCCGCGATCCCAATCCGGTCGTGTTCCTGGAGAATGAACTCCTCTACGGCACGAGCGGCGAGGTGCCGAAGACTGCGGACTGGGTGCTGCCCATCGGCAAGGCGCGCGTGGCGCGGGCGGGCCGGGACGTGACCATCGTGTCGTTTTCGCGCGGCATGGTCTATGCGCTCGATGCGGCGGCGAAACTCGCGGAGGAAGGCATCGAGGCCGAGGTGATCGACCTGCGTTCGCTTCGCCCGCTGGACATGGCCACGGTCATCGAGTCCGTGAAGAAGACCAACCGGCTGGTGACGGTGGAAGAGGCGTGGCCGGTGTGCTCGGTCGGCTCGGAGATTGCTGCGCGCGTCGCGATGGAGGCGTTCGACTGGCTCGACGCGCCGCCCGCGAAGGTCTCCGGCGCCGACGTGCCGATGCCTTACGCGGCCAACCTGGAGAAGCTGGCGCTGCCGAACGCGGCGCAGGTGATCGAAGCGGCGAAGGCGGTTCTCTACCGTTAATGGTCGGGGAGCGGAAGGCGCGGACCAAAATTCATCACGATCCGGGGGCATCATGTTCTGTCTGGCAATGGGGGGGGGACCATGACGGAATATGAACTGCTCCAGATCAGTATCGACGCCGCGGCAGCGCTTCTCAGTCTCTTGTCGCTGTTCTTCGGCTTCGTATCGGCCTATGTCGTGGCGCTCTACTTCTTCTTGTACCGTGTGCCTCTGGCGTTGAAACTGCTCGCATTTTTGCTGGTGACACTGGCCTTCATCTTCATTGCCGCCATGGGCTGGAACCTGCAGTATCTGGGCGAGGGGATTCATCACGCCTGGGCTGGTCTGCGGGTCAAGGCCTCGGCCATGGAGACACTCGGACCGCCGCTTATCGTGCGCACGTTTTTCATCGACGGCCGGGTTTTCACTGCCTGGCTCTTCTGGTTCATCGGGGCCATGGTCTACGTGTTGCTCTGGTATCTCACCTTCATCTACCGGTGGCCGCATCGGGCCGCCACATAGGACAGTCACCATGCCGATACAAATCCTCATGCCCGCTCTCTCGCCCACCATGGAACAGGGCAAACTGGCGAAATGGCTGGTGAAAGAAGGTGATCCGGTCACCGCGGGCAAGGTCATCGCCGAGATCGAGACCGACAAGGCGACGATGGAGGTGGAGGCCGTGGATGACGGCACGGTAGGGCGGATTTTGATCGCCGAAGGGACGGAGGGCGTGGCGGTGAACGCGCCGATCGCCCTGCTGCTCGAAGAGGGGGAGGACCGGGCGGCGCTGGACGCCGCTCCCCCGCCCGCTGCGAAAAAGACCGAAACCGCCGCTCCGGCGAAAGCGCCGTCTGGCGGCGAGACGCCTGCGGTTGCAGCACCGCCCAAAGGCGCCAACGGCCGCGGCGCCCGCATTTTCGCCTCCCCGCTCGCTCGCCGCATGGCGAAGGAGAAGGGCCTCGATATCGCCGCCATCACCGGCACCGGGCCGCACGGTCGCATTGTGGCGCACGACGTGGAAACGGCCGCCACAACCGGCGCCGCCGCCATCGGCCAGGCGCTCGCGCCCTCGCGCGGGACGGCTCTCGCACCCGCGGCCATGCCCGACGACCAGATCCTGGCCGTCTACGAAAAGGGCAGCTACGACATCGTCCCGCATGACAACATGCGTAAGACCATCGCCGCCCGGCTCGTGCAGGCCAAGCAAACCATCCCGCATTTCTACCTCACCATCGACTGCGAGTTGGACAACCTGCTGGAAGCGCGCCAGCGCCTCAACATGCGCTCGCCGAAGGACGAGGCCAATGCCTACCGCCTGTCGGTCAACGATTTCATCATCAAGGCCATGGGGCTGGCGCTGATGCGCGTGCCGAAGGCGAACGCCACATGGACGGAACAGGGCATGCTCTATCACCGCCATGCGGATATCGCCGTGGCGGTCGCCGTCGAGGGCGGGCTGTTCACCCCCGTTATCCGCAGCGTGCACGACAAGAGCCTGGTGGAAATCTCCCAGCAGATGCGCGACCTCGCCGAACGCGCGCGCAAGAAGCGGCTGGCGCCGCACGAATATCAGGGCGGGACGACGTCGATTTCCAATCTCGGCATGTACTCGATCCGCCAGTTCGAGGCCGTCATCAATCCGCCGCACGCCACCATCCTCGCCGTCGGCGCAGGCGAAAAGCGCCCCGTGGTGAAGGGTAATCAGATCAAGGCGGCCACGGTCATGTCGGTGACGCTGTCCTGCGATCACCGCGTTGTGGACGGGGCGCTCGGCGCGCAGCTTCTCTCCGCGTTCAAGGGCTTCATCGAGGAGCCGGTGACGATGCTGCTGTGATGCCACCGCTAACAAGGGCTCGGCCTTTCTCGTCATTCACGCGCAAGCGGGGATCCGGTTGCCCCCGGATCTCGTTGTGATCCCCGATCTTCCGATTTCGCGGGAATAACAGCGAGTTCCTGAGCAACGGGCTGTCTTGAATTTCGAGCGGACAGCCTTGGCCAGTGCTGCCCCGCTTTGTGATTTGCGGGGATTCGCGGCGGCTTCGCCTTGTCCCGCAGGGGGCTTGGCAGTAACTCGTGGCTTTCGGAGTGGAGATCGCCATGATTTACGACTGCTTCACCTTCTTCAACGAACTGGACATACTCGACATCCGCCTGCACGAGATGTCTCCCGTTGTGGACAAATTCGTACTCGTCGAAGCGACGAAAACCCACCAGGGCAAACCGAAGCCGCTCTACTACGCGCAGAACAGGGACCGCTTCGCCGCCTTCCGCCACAAGATCATCCATGTCGTGGTGGAGTTCCCCGAGGAACTGTCGTGGATGGTGTCGCGCAAATGCCCGACGGTCGTGTGGGCGCGCGAGAATTTCCAGCGCAACCAGATCACCCGCGGGTTGACCGCCGCGCGGCGGCGCGACCTCGTCATCGTTTCCGATGTGGATGAGATCATCGCCGCCGACCGGCTGCGGGACGCCGTCGCCACTCGCCGCCGCGGCGATCTGACGGTCTTCACCATGCCGCTCTACGGCTTCTTCATCAACCGGCGGGTGCGCGGCGCGATCTGGACCTTCGGCCCGCGCATGATCGAATTCGGCCGCCTGACTACGCCGCAGAAACTGCGCAACTGCAAATTCCGCTTCGACCGCAAGGCGCGCGGCGGGGCGCTCTCGCGCCTCTACATGCGCGCCCGGAACGTGCCCAGGCACATCCGTACGCGCGTTGTGAACCGGGTCAACTGCGGCATCGGCGGCCGCGTCGTCGAGGCGCCGGACGCCGGCTGGCATCTGTCATCCATCGGCAACTGGGACACCGTTCGCGTCAAGGCCCGCGCCGTGGCTCACGACGACTGGCAGAAGACCCACATGTTCAATAACGAACAGGCGTATATCGCGGAGGTGCTGCAGACCACGGAGGAGGTGCACGATTTCGGGGAGCTGCCGTCATTCGTGCAGGCGAACCTCGCCAAGTTCACCATGCTGCATGACCGGCAGGCGGCGGCCGAATAGCGCGCCTTTCGGCTGGACCGCCAACCGGACAGCGCTTGACACGCGGCGCAGCAAAAACGATATAAAGATATCTTTATGTCATGCAAGGCGCGCTCATGCCGGAGGCCCTCTCCTCTGCGGAACTGGTTGAAATGCTGAGAGCCGCGGGCGAAACCACGCGCCTGCGCCTGCTGGTGTTGCTCGCCGGCGCCGAGTACAACGTCAAGGATCTGACGCACATTCTCGGGCAAAGCCAGCCCCGCCTCAGCCGTCACCTCAAGCTGCTCGCCGAAGCCGGCCTGATCGAGCGCTTCCAGGAGGGCAGCTCGGTCTTCTATCGCTTCGCCGGAGAAGGCGTCGCCGCCGGTCTGACGGCGCGCCTCCTTGACGCGCTCGATCCGGCGGACAGCTGCACCGCGCGTGACGCCGCCCGCGCAGACATTCTCAGGCAGGAAAAATGCGCTGCTGCGCAGGCCTATTTTCAGGCGCATGCCGGGGCGTGGAACGAGATCCGCGC
>JBNKDX010000096.1:0-7585 GCA_050288485.1 Rhodomicrobiaceae bacterium
GGGGCCGATCAAGGCCGGGTGAAGCGCCGCCTGCGCCTGGGTGTTGCTCTGCATCGCTGCCCCCAGCGCCGCGAGATCGCCGGCGAGCAGCGCGTCGATGAAGGCGTCGTATTCGGCCTTGTCCATCGGGCAGTTGATATAGTCGGCGCCGGTGCCGGCCGGGCCGGTCTTGTCGTAGCGCGACTGGAACCAGGCGATGTCCATGTCGATCGAATCGAAATGGACGATGGGCGCGATGGCGTCGAAGAAGGCGAGCGCGCCCTCTCCAGTGAGGGACTGGATCGCGGCGGACAGGGCGGGCGAAGTCAGCGGCCCCGTGGCGATGATGACGCTGTCCCAGTCGTCAGGCGGCAGGCCCTCGATTTCCCCATACTCCACAGTGACGAGCGGATGCCCCGCGAGCCGCGCCGTCACCTCGGCGGAGAAGGCTTCGCGGTCCACAGCCAGCGCGCCGCCCGCGGGCAGCTTGTGCGCATCGGCCGCCGCCATGATCAGCGAACCGCAGCGCCGCATCTCCTCGTGCAGCAGGCCGACGGCGTTCAGCGCGGCGTCGTCCGAGCGGAACGAATTGGAGCACACCAGTTCGGCGAAACCGCCGGTTTTGTGCGCTTCGGTCATGCGGGCGGGGCGCATTTCGTGCAGGATGACGGGGACGCCCGCCGTTGCCGCCTGCCATGCGGCTTCCGAACCGGCCAGCCCGGCGCCAATCACATGAATGGGTCTCAATGTTGCCATGGCGCGACGAGTGCCGCGAAACGGCGCGTTACGTCAAGACCCTGGCTTCTCAAGATGTGCCCTCGGGTGATATAGACCGTTTTGTCTGGGGCATGACATGAGCAGGATAATGCGTATAGGCACGTCAACACTTCTCCTGATCCCGCTGCTCGGCGTTGCGGGCTGCACTTTCGAGCGTGAAGGGCCTGCCGCCTATCATTATCAGGAGTTCAAGTCGCGCGAACCCTCGGGCAACACGGTGTTCGTCTGCCATGCCTATGGCTGCCAGGAACAGACGCCCGTCAAATTCCGCGAGCCGCAGCTCAAGCAGATCGCCGAATTGATGCGCAAGACGAAAAGGGCTGACAGCGCCGCCGAGGAACGCCGCGCAGTGGCCTATGCCGTCGGCTGGATGGAGCGGTATGCCGGTGAGATCGCAGGCACGAGGAACGACCGTCCGGGGATGGACTATGGCGGGTCGGGCCATCCGGGGCAGCAGGACTGCGTGGACGAGGCGACGAACACCACCAGCTACCTGCTGATCCTGCAGAACAACGGCCTCCTGAAATATCATACAGTGGGTCGGCCATTCTCGCGGGGCAACATTCTGCGCGGCGTGTCGAACTGGCCACATTGGACCGCTGTGCTGTGGGAAAACGGCAACAAGCAGAAATGGGCCGTCGATTCCTGGATCGGGCCGAATGGCGAGAATCCGGCGGTCGTCGAGGCCGAGAAATGGTACAGGAAGGATCTGGCCAACCTGCCCGCCCCACGCACCTGACGGCGCCTGACGCTTGCGGCGATGCCCGCCCTGGAGCGGGTGCGAGCATCGTTCTTTCATCGCCGGTCACGCGCGGCAAGTGGGTCAGGACTTCTCAGCTGAGGCGTACCAGTCGAAACCAGCCCAGCCGGGCATCCCCGGCCGGGAAGGCTCGGGATCATCCTATTTCGCAAAAAGGTGCTCGACGGCGGCGCGTTCCTCGCGCAGCTCCGTCGCCGTCGCGTCCATGCGCCGGCGCGAGAAATCGCTGATCGCCAGCCCCTGCACGATCTCGTAGGCGCCATTTCTGCAACGCACCGGATAGCCGTAGATGATGCCCGGCTCGACGCCGTAGGAACCGTCGGACGGAATGCCCATCGACACCCAGTCATCATCCGCCGTGCCGAGCGCCCAGGACCGCATATGGTCGATGGCCGCCGACGCCGCGGAAGCCGCCGAGGACGCGCCGCGCGCCTTGATGATCGCCGCGCCGCGCTGCTGCACGACGGGGATGAAGGTGCTCTCGTACCACGGCTGATCGACGAGCATCAGCGCCGCCTGATCCTTCACGGTGGCGTAATGGATGTCCGGATACTGCGTCGAGGAATGATTGCCCCACACGATGACTTTCTTCACATCGGCGCTCAGCGCCGCCGTCTTTTCGGCAAGCTGGCTGATCGCCCGGTTGTGATCGAGGCGCAGCATGGCCGTGAAGCATTTCGGGTCGAGGTCGGGCGCATTCTGCTGCGCTATCAGCGCATTCGTGTTCGCGGGATTGCCGACGACGAGCACCTTCACGCTGCGCTTGGCGTGCGCGTTGAGCGCCTTGCCCTGCGGCAGGAAGATCGCGCCGTTGGCCTCCAGCAGATCCTTGCGCTCCATGCCCGGACCGCGCGGGCGGGCGCCGACCAGTAGCGCGTAATCCACGTCCTTGAAAGCCACGTTCGGATCGTCGGTGGCGGTAACGCCATGCAGCAGCGGGAAGGCGCAATCGTTCAGCTCCATGATCACGCCTTCCAGCGCGGGCAGCGCGGGCGTAATTTCGAGAAGCTGCAGAATCACCGGCTGATCCTTGCCGAGCATGTCACCGGAGGCGATGCGGAACAGGAGAGCGTAGCCGATTTGTCCGGCGGCACCGGTCACGGCAACACGTACGGGGGCTTTCATGGTCATATTTCTTGCTCCGGTTAGGGGCGAACGATCGCGCTCGGGAAGGGCCGCATGGCGCGCACGGAGATGCTGAAGACGGCAAAGAACCGCCGTCCCAAAGGGATAGGCAATTGCGGCGGGACTGGCAAGCGTTACGGGACGCCAGCCCCTTGCGGGAACTGGCGATATGCGGGTTCATGCCTATGAGGCTGCAAGCTCGAACGGATTACGTGTTCATCGAATCGAAGAAGTCGTGGTTGTTCTTCGTCTGGCGCAGCTTGTCGAGCAGGAACTCGATGGCGTCCATCGTCCCCATCGGGTTGAGGATGCGCCGGAGCACGAACATCTTCTTGAGCTGCGGACCGGGAACCAGCAGTTCCTCTTTGCGGGTGCCGGAACGCGAAATGTCGATGGCCGGGAAGACGCGCTTGTCCGCAACCTTGCGGTCGAGAATGATTTCCGAGTTGCCAGTACCCTTGAACTCTTCGAAGATCACTTCGTCCATGCGGCTGCCGGTCTCGATGAGCGCCGTCGCGATGATCGTCAGCGACCCACCCTCCTCGATATTGCGCGCCGCGCCAAAAAAGCGCTTCGGCCGCTGCAGGGCGTTGGCGTCCACACCGCCGGTCAGCACCTTGCCGGAAGACGGCACCACTGTGTTGTAGGCGCGGCCCAGGCGCGTGATCGAGTCGAGCAGGATCACAACGTCCTTCTTGTGCTCGGTGAGCCGTTTGGCCTTCTCGATCACCATTTCCGCCACCTGCACATGACGCGCGGCCGGTTCGTCGAAGGTGGACGATATCACCTCGCCCTTCACCGAGCGCTGCATGTCCGTCACTTCCTCCGGGCGCTCGTCGATCAGGAGCACGATCAGATAGCACTCGGGATGATTGGTGGTGATGGAATGCGCGATGTTCTGCAGGAGCACGGTCTTGCCGGTGCGCGGCGGCGCCACGATCAGGCCGCGCTGACCCTTGCCGAGCGGCGCTACGATGTCGATGACACGCCCGCTCTGATCCTTCAGTTCGGGGTTCTGCACCTCCATCTCCAGCCATTCGTCCGGATAGAGCGGCGTCAGATTGTCGAAATTGATCTTGTGGCGGGTCTTTTCCGGCTCGTCGAAATTGATCTTGTTGACCTTGAGGAGCGCGAAGTACCGTTCGCCGTCTTTCGGCGACCGGATCTGCCCTTCGACAGTATCGCCGGTGCGCAGGCCGAAACGGCGGATCTGGCTGGGGCTGACATAGATGTCATCGGGACCGGGGAGATAGTTCGCGTCGGGGGAGCGGAGGAAGCCGAAGCCGTCCTGCAACACTTCGACCACGCCGACGCCCGTAATATCGATATCTTTGGCCGCGAGCTGTTTCAAAATCGCGAACATCAGTTCCTGCTTGCGCAGCGTACCGGCATTTTCAACTTCGACCTCTTCGGCAAAACTCAACAGCTCCGTAGGAGATTTCGCCTTGAGGTCTTCAAGTCTCATATCTTGCATCCGGGATTACTCCGAACTCTGGTGGAGGATAGACGAGGGGAGGCGCGCCTTGGCAGCGCGACCTGGGGTTGGGGAGCATTACGAAACGCCGATCCCGCTTCGGGGAGGCAGCCCGCGCAGCCATCAACGCCGCGCGCTGCCCATCTCCCAGGCAGGCTGAAAGAGCCAGATTTATCGGCCAAGAAGAAGATTACGACTCAACTATAGCAAACAAACGGCCGCAAAGGAAGCTGCAGTTTCTACGGCCGCCCATCACTGAAACGGCTTGACGATGACCATGATCACGATACCGATCATCAACAGCGTCGGCAGTTCGTTGATCATCCTGTAGAAGCGCTCGGAATGTATGTTGCGGTCGGCTTCGAAGGCGCGCCGCCATATGGACAGCATGCCGTGAAAGCCCGACAGGATGGTCGCCAGCGCGAGCTTGATCCACAGCCACCAGGCCATCAGGTCGATGATCCCAAAACCGAAAATCATCACGAGCCCGAGTGTCCACGCCACCGTCATCGCCGGGTCGACGATGATCCGCATCAGGCGGCGCTCCATGATCTTGAACGTCTCGGACATCTCCGAGCCGGGCTTGGCGCGGCAGTGATAGACGAACAGCCGCGGCATGTAGAACATGCCCACCATCCATGCGATGACAGCGATTAAATGAAAGGATTTAACCCAGAGATACCACTCTGCAGGCAGTTCCATGAGCCCCCCGGCCGCCGTCAGACCCGCACCAGCTCGACGAGCCGGGCGACATGCTCAACGGGTGTTTCCGGCAGAATTCCATGCCCGAGATTGAAGATATGCCGGGTACCTTCAAGCGCCGCCATAATGTCCCCCACCCGCGATTCTAGCAAGTGCCCGCCAGCCACAAGCAGCAGCGGATCGAGATTCCCCTGCACGGCGGCCAGCGGCGCGAGCTTTTGCCGCATGTAGCCGAGTGGCGTCGAGGTGTCACAGCCTATGCCATCGACGCCGGTCATACGGACATAGGTTTCGCCCAGTGGTCCGGCTCCGCGCGGGAAGCCGATGATGGGTACGCCGGGGCGCCGGGCCCTGAGTTCACGCACCATTCGGGCCGTGGGTTCGACGACCCAGCGCTGGAACTGGTCGTCGGCGAGCACCCCCGCCCAACTGTCGAAAATCTGCACGGCCATTGCTCCGGCTGCGATCTGTCCCAACAGATAGTCCACCGAAACGTCGGCAAGCAGATTGATGAGCCGGGCGAAATTCTCCGGATCGCGATAGGCCGCAAGCCGGGCCGGGGCCTGATCGGGCGTGCCATGGCCCGCGATCATATAGGTGGCGACCGTCCATGGCGCGCCGCAGAAGCCGATCAATGCAGTTTCCGCCGGAAGCCCCGCCCGAACCCGCTCGACGGTCTCGAAGATCAGGTTGAATTTGGGGCCGGTCGCCTGCCTGTCGAGGCGCGCCAGCAGAGACTTCGGATCGCCGCTTTCAAGGCGCGGCCCATGCCCCTCCTCGAATGAGACTTTCTGGCCGAGCGCGTCCGGCACGTTCAGGATATCTGCAAACAAAATCGCTGCGTCGAAGCCGAAACGCCGGATCGGCTGCAGTGTGATCTCCGCCGCCCAGTCCGGCCGGTAGCACAGATCGAGGAAGCTGGCGGCCTTGGCCCGCAGTTCCCGGTACTCCGGCAGATAGCGGCCTGCCTGCCGCATGAGCCACATGGGCGTTCTGGAAGCCTTTTCGCCCTGCAGGACCTTGATCAAGCCCGGCGTCCGGGACGCATCGGCGGTGCTCACATCCATCGCAAACCCTTTTCCCAATCTAAAGATTTCTTCCTTTTTTTAATTATTTTTTATTGGCCGTGGATTGTGAACATTCCCAGGCTTCACCAGCTTATCTACAGGCCAATGACAATTCCGGCCAGACGCAGAGCGCCGCACGGCGCCGTCGTCCGGACCCCGCTGTGCGCTCATGGAAATCCGCTTTGACCGGCAATACGTTATGCGGGCGGCTTCATTGTATATCGTGAGGGCAACCGATCCTCAACAGTGCTGGCAACCCGCTGCGAAAATCACGCTTTCCAAAATTACAGGTTGGCGCGAAATTACGCCGTCCCGGAAAGCGATGCTGTGGATACGTTTTGAATTGGCGTTAGGGACTCAAGGTGGAGTTTTCCCATAATGGAGCATACCCGCACCAAAGTGACGACTTATCAACAGGCGGCCAAAGACCCGGGGAAGTTTTTTCACCTGCACATGGTGTCGGACGCCTCCGGCGAGACGCTTGCCGCGATCGCCAAGGCGGCCGCGGTGCAGTATTCCGGCGTGCGGGCGCTGAAGCACTCGCACCCTTTCGTGCGCAACAAACGGCATCTCGATCGCGTCGTGCAGCAGATCGAGTCCTCGCCCGGGATCGTGCTCTACACCATCGTCAACCGCGAACTGGGTCTCGACCTGGAGCGGCAGTGCGAGGCGATGAGCATCCCCTGCGTGGCGGTGCTGGCGCCGCTCCTGGCGGTGTTCGAGGCTTATCTCGGCACGCCGTCGACGCCGGTCGTCGGCGGTCAGCACGTGCTCGACCTCGAATATTTCACCCGCATTGAGGCTGTGAATTTCACGCTCGCGCATGACGACGGCCAGCGCACCGCGGAACTCGACATGGCGGATATCGTGTTGGTCGGCGCCAGCCGCACCTCGAAGACGCCGACGAGCCTCTATCTCGCCAATCGCGGCTTCAAGACCGCCAACGTCTCGCTCGTGCCGCGCATTCCGCCGCCGCCGGAACTGGAAAAGCTGAGCGGCGTTCTCGTCATCGGGCTTGTGGCCAGTCCGCAGCGCCTGTCCGAAATCCGGCGCAACCGTCTTTTGGGCATGAACGACGTCACCAACCAGGACTACGTCAATGCCGACCTCATCATGGAGGAAATCGCGTTTACGCGCCGTCTTTGCGCGCGTCATCAGTGGCAGGTGATCGACGTGACGCGGCGCTCCATCGAGGAAACCGCGGCGGCGATCATCCGCGCCTATGAAGACCGGAAAGCGGGGGGATGAAGAGCGCGGAACTGATCCTGGCCTCCGCAAGTGCGGGACGCGCCGCGATTCTGCGGGGGGCGAAGCTTCCCTTCCGTCAGGAACCGGCGGTTGTGGACGAGCGGGCGCTGGAGGCGGGGGCCGCGGCATCCGGGGCGCGGCACGCCGACGCGGGCGGGCTGGCGCTCCTGCTCGCAGCCGCCAAGGCGAAGGATGTCAGTACGCGGCATGCGGAAGCGCTGGTGCTCGGCACCGATCAGGTGATGGACTGCGAGGGCGTCCTTCAGTACAAGCCGCCCGCCCGCCGCCGCCCGCGAGCAGCTCTTGGCCTTGCGCGGCCGGACACATACCCTCACCTCCGCGCTGTGCGTCGCGCGAGGCGGCCGCGTGCTCTGGCAGCATCTTGATCGCGCGCGGCTGACAATGCGCACCTTCACGGACGCCTTTCTCGATGATTATTGCCACAGCGAGGGC
>JBNKDX010000097.1:0-7580 GCA_050288485.1 Rhodomicrobiaceae bacterium
GCCCGATGAGCACCGCCAGCGCTAGGGCGAGGTAATAATGGAAAAAGCGCGCTTCGCGTCCGGTCGCGTAAGTTGTCACAAAGGCAAGCGGGCCTTCCTTGACCACGCCGCCGAGCGAGACGGTGCCGGTGATGCAGACCGCGGCGAGGACGAGGAGAAGTGCGACGATCATCCATCCGCCAAGCGGATTATGCCCCATCGAGGCGTGCGCCCGGCCCGAGGCAAGATCGCGGGCGTGGCGCAGCGCCGTCCCCGGCGAACACACGAAACTGGAAAAGCGGGCGTATGTCGAGCCCAGCCCGCCCCAGATCAGGCGGAATATGACCAGCGCGGCGATGGCCGCGCCCGCGATCACATGAAAGTCGATTTGATTCTTCCGGCCGAAAAAGCCCGTGTAGATCGTGACCGCGACGCAGGCCACCAGGAGCCAGTGAAAAAGCCTGACGCCCCCGTCCCACACTCTGATTTCGCCGCCGTTCAGGTCCTTTTCCCGTTCGTTGTTCGCTGTCATCCCCACTCCCCCCGCCAGAGGCAATACCGCGCTGGCGAATCGCGAAGCGCCAATCAGCCGGCGCCGTGTTTCAAGTGTTCACAACGCTAGCATGGCCCCGCTGACAAACCGCTGACGGGGGCTGTCAGGCTGTCCCCTCGCGGGTCTCTCCCTTCGGCGAAGGCTTGCTGTGGCTGGAGGATGACCGGGCGCGGAGGGCGATATTGCGGGCAGACGCGCCCCGCGATTGATTTTTACTATGTTACGGGAAGTTAGAGAAAACGATTTATCCGACGCGCGCGCTCGTGATAAGGAAGCAACAGGGTCCGCGTCATCGTGGTCCATCCGGCAAACGGCGGAAATGCAGGAGCATTTGGCCGGGCTTGAAGCCGGAACGCCGTTTACGTGCTCAGGATGCCACGCCAGTGCGGCACTCGTGCCTCGCGGGAGCATGCTCCGGGCGGCGCGAACGGGGAGTTCCCGCCCGCAGCTTCAGGCTGTGCGCGTGTTTATTCTTGGAGAACTGGGAGACCGAGTCTTGTCTTTGGATAGTGTTCTTGAGCAGTCTATGAGCAGTGTTCCGGAATGTATAGCCGCCGGATACGTAGATATGAGCACAGGACTGCTGCTCTCTTCAGCCTCTGTCGGCAACTACGATCACAGTCATTTCGAGTTCGTGGCCGCGAAGACGGCGGATATATTCCAGGGTCCGTCCATCGTCGCCATAGAAAACCAATGGAAGCAGTGGCGCAGGCAGCCTATGGACGATAAGCACTTCTTCCAGGAAATGCTCATCGTCAGCGATAACATGCTGCACATGTTCATGCGCTGCAAGCGCAACCCCGATCACGCCATCGTCTTCATCACGCGCAAGAGCGCGAATATCGGCATGGTGATTGCGAAGGCGCGCGCGACCGTCGCCCCGCTCGAAGCGGCGCTCTGAACGCTTTCCGTCCGGCTTGGGAGGTCTGCGGCGGCTGCGGTTCGCCGCTTATCCCGTGAGGGCGGTATCCCGGCATCGCATGCCAGTGGCGGCGGATAAACGGAGGGGATTCTTTCCGGTATGAAGGATGCGTTGCGGCAGGTGCTCCACATCATCGAGCGAAGCATTCTGCCTCGCGCGGTCGATCTGCGCACCGCGAACGGACGCCTCCAGATCGAGGTGAGCGAGCAACGGATGCTGCTCTGTCCCCGCCGGGACGGGCGGTTTTTCATCGACGGCCAGCTTGAGGGGGAAGCGCCGGAAGCCGCGGACCTTCTGCGCCGGGGCGCCGATGCCGCCGTCAGGCATGCGGACGTGTTGCATGCTCATCGCGAAGCGCTCCTGCGCCACTGCGCGCGCGCGCTCCGCGGCCTGACCTCCGGGGCGGACACCGTCCAATGGAGGGTGAAGGCGTTGCGGCCGGGCGAACGCGCCTTCAACGGGCCTACGCTTCCGGGTTTCAACGCCAGCGAGCTTGCCGCCGCGATGCCGCCAGCCCGTGCCGCGGCCGAGACCGGTTCGACATCGCCCCAATCCACGCAGCCCGCCGGCAATCAAGAGCCTGTCGCGGCTTTCCACGGCCAGATCGCGGCGAAGATACAGGATGCCTGGCTGTTCGCGGCATCGGGAGATCCGGCGGGTATCCCGTCGCATGCCAGCGGCCGGACGTCGTTCGGGGAAATGACCGAAGCCGCCGCCCACGCGCGCGCCTGGCGCGAAGATCTGAACACGGTGGTCGAAGGGCCGGTCATGGCCGTGCTCGTCGGGCCGTCACGCGAAAATATTCGCTGCATGGCCATCGATGGCGGGCATGTGGCGCTGGTCAGTTGCACGGCCCTCGAACTCGGGCCGGTGCTTGCGGGATGGCGCGCGGCGCAGCAGACCGCAGGCGGATCATGACGCAGGCGGGGCTTTTTGGGGAGAGCAAACGGTGAATTCCCCTGCTTCGAGGAAGGAAACGCAGCCTCCCGAGGATGGCAGTGCGTTCGATCTGGTCGTCGGCGCCGAGCTTAGGGAGCTGACCGACGAGTTGCTTGCGCTTGGCGAGCGGCTCCGCGGCCTCCTGGATGATTCGCTCGCATCCCGCATCGGGGACGCTTTGAACGCCGTCAGAAAGCAGCACTGCCGCATCGCGGTGCTGGGGCAGATCAAGGCGGGGAAAAGCTCCTTCGTGAATGCGCTGATCGGGCGTCCCGGTCTCCTGCCCACCGACGTCAATCCCTGGACGGCGGTCGTCACCAGGCTGCAATTCGCGATGCCCGGCCAGCCCGAGAGCGGCGCCCTCTTCACGTTTTTCGAAGAGGAGGAATGGCATCGCTTCGCTCAGGGCGGCGGCGGGGTCAGCGAGCTTGCCGCGCGGCTCATCCCCGATCTCGAGGAAGCCCGGTATCAGCAGAATGTCGAAGCCATGCGCCGCCGCGCGGAGTTGCGGCTCGGGCGCCATTATCATCATCTGTTCGGCAAGACGCGCAGCTACGCGGACGCGACGCCCGAGGTGATCGAGCGTTATGTCTGCCTCGGCCAGCACATCGAGGAGACGTCGCAGGAACTCGCGCCGGGACGATACGCGGACATTACCAAGACCGCCGACGTCTTCTTCGGCGCCGCGCCGTTCGCTTCGCCGGTGACCGTCATCGACACGCCGGGCACCAACGACCCGCTGCTGATCCGCGACGAGATCACCATGCGCGCCATCGAGGATGCCGACGTCTACGTCGTGGTCTTGACCGCGCAGCAGCCGCTGACAACGTCCGATATCGCGCTCCTGCGCCTCCTTCACGGCCTGCGGAAGAGCCGCATCGTCGTGTTCATCAACAGAATCGACGACCTGACCGGTGATGTCGGCGGCGGCAGCCGGGTCATCGCCGATGCCGTTCAGGCGGTGATAAGCCGCGAGTTTCCGAACGCTCGCATTCCCGTGGTGGTGGGCAGCGCGCTCTGGGCCAACGGCGCGCTCGACACGGCCGCGAACGCCGGACGTCTCTGGAGGCCGGAGCTTACCGGATACGCGCGCGAAACCGGCGCCCTGGAGCCGCGTGAGCAGGCGCCCGCTTCGCCGGAACGTTTGCGCGAAGCGCTGTTCGCCTGCTCGGGCATCCCGGCGATCGCGTCCCATCTTTCGGGTCTCATGCTCCGCGGCATGAACGGCTACTGGCTGTACGAACTCGGCCAGACGCTGCTCGCCACCGCCAGCAGCGTGACCAGCGCCGCGCGCAGCGAGATCGCCGCCCTGACCAGCGCCATGGAAAGCGACGAGGAACCGGCGCTTGCCAAGGATCTCGACAACACCATCGCCTATCTCAAGCGCCTCGCGGCAGTGGCGGCGGACGTCGAGAATTACCAGGGGGCGGCGGAGGAGTACCTGCGCCAGGAGGTGGCCGAAACCGTGACCGGCCTGCGCCGGACGCTCGAAGACGAAGTCGCGGCGTTTGCCGCGGAACAGGCGCGCGCCGTGCATCAGGCCTGGCTGGAGGGGCAAAGCGGGCGCACGTGGCGCTGCAACGCCGTCCCGCTCAGAAATGCCCTGGAGGAGCATGTTTTGCACGCCTTCTGGGAAGCCGGGAAGCGGCTCATCGATACCGAGCGCCAGGCCGCGCCCGAACTCAGGAGGATACTGCAGGACGTCGTCCCCGGCATCAATCTGCAGCTCACGCCGACCTCGCTTCTCAACTTCAACCTGACCCCCTCGCTGACGCCCTTGAGCAGGGCCGTCGTGTTCGATCTCGAAGACAGGTGGTGGCAGCTCTGGTGGCGGCGCGCGCATTCCGCCGATGAGAAGGCGGAGAAGATCCGCGAACTGGTCACCGCCGAATTCTCGTCTGTCGTGTCTGAGCTTGCTGGCTCGGTCGAGGCGGACCTGGAGAAATATATCTTCCTGGCGATCAGGCGCTTTTTCTCGCGCGCGGTGAATGTCCTTCGCGGCATCGCCGAGAAGGAGGAAAAGCTCGCCCGCACCTACGAGGCGCTCCTGGCCGCCGCCGCGGAAGGTCCGCCGCTTCCGCGCGAACAGCAGCAGCGGATCGAAGCATTGCAAGCCCGCGCGGCGGTGGGCGACGAACTGACCGGCTTGCTCAAAGCCTGTCTTGAGCGTTGCCTGCCGCTTATCCAAGACCAGCAAAGAGCCGCAACGTGATTTTTGGACCGATGCCCAATCTGTTTTCCTGGCTGTGGCAGCCGTTTCAACGCCCTGACAACGCACCATCGCACGAAGGCTCCGGGGGAAACGAGCCGGAACAAGCGGCGGTGCTCTCCGGAATCCGGCTTGCCCGCGAGCGTCTCGCGCCGCTGGCCGCAACCCATGCGAGCGCGGCCGCCGCGTCCCGCGCCCTCCGGCGGCTCGACGAGCGCCTGAGCAGGCCGCTGCGCGTCGCGCTGCTGGGCGAGTTCAATACGGGCAAGTCGTCGCTCGCGCGCCTTCTCCTGGGAAGCGCGATGCCTGCCTCGGACATGCTGTCGCAAACGCGCGTGCCGGTCCTCTTCCGTTACGCCGAGCAGCCGTCGCTTTTCATCGTGGGGAGCGACGGCGAACGCTGGGCGGTGGCCGCGGGCACGGTCAAGCCGGGCCTCGGCGGTGAGGTGAGGCTGGTCGAGGCTGGCGCGCCGCTCAGATTGCTGCGCCGCGTCGAAATCCTGGATGTGCCCGGGACGGCCAACCCTGCCAGCGGTGCGGGCGAAATTCCGGCGGACATCGTCCGGGACATCCATTTCGCGCTGTGGTGCACTCCGGCGACCCAGGCATGGAAAGGCAGCGAACAGCGGGCGTGGCTCGCGCTGCCGCGGCGGCTGAGGCCCGCGAGCCTGCTGGTGGCGACGCATATGGATCTGCTGCGCGAGCAGACCGACCGTGAGAAGGTCATGAACAGGCTGCGCCGCGAGACCAGGGGCGATTTCCGCGACGTCGCGATGATCTCGACGACCCAGCGGGCGATGTCCATCGAACAGAGCGCCGCCGAGCGGGAGGAAGCCCGGCGGCAGGGGGCGAGTACGGAGCTGTGGTACGCCAATGGCGGCAGAGCGTTCTGGTCGAGCCTCATGGATGTCCTGGCCGCGGCCAGGACGAGGCGGGAGGAATCGGCCGCGCGCGTCGCCCGCCGTATCGCTGCGTGGACGGCTGCCCGCCTCTCGCCGCCGCAAGATGCCGATCAGCGCGCAGTCATTCTCGATCTCTGGACGAAGCAGGCGGAGGCGATGACGCGCTCGCTTGCGGAGGTGTCTTCCGCCGATGAAGCGGTGCTGGCCGGGTTTGCGGGAGAGCTTCACCGCTTCGCCAGCAAGGCGCTGAAACCGGGTCTCGAACCTCACCTCGGGCCGGAGGCCGCGGACGGGATCGCGATGCTGCTATATTGCGAGCCCCGCATACTGACGAGGTTCCTCGACGGGCTTTCCGGCGACGCCGCGGTACGGCGGCTGCGGGGCGTGCTGTCGCAGATCGGCGAGGAACTGGCGGAGGCGCTGGAAGCCGCGCGGCCCAGGCTCGCGGCGCCTCGCAGCGGTTCTCCGGAGCTGCGCCACGTGTTCGAGGGGCTTCTTCATACCAAAACGGGGGCCTGAGCGGCCAGCTCCGGCGGCCCGCACAGCGCGGCCGGGGCGGACAAGCCGCCCTCACCTTGGCCAGCGATACCGGCCATCGGGTGAGGGCAGAATGTCTCCTGGGATCGTTTCGCCGTCGCGCGCGCCCTATGCGCGACGCTGCCACCAGCCACGGCGGGAGCCGCGCGGTTTCTCGATCACTTCCGGCTGAGGCTCCGCAGCCGCCTCCGCAGCTTCGCCATTAGCGTCCGCAGAGGTTTCAGCAGCAGGCTCTTCGACCTGCTTATGAAGAACGCCGTTTTTCTTGCGCCGCCCGTTACCTTCGGCAACGGCTTCGAAAGCGCGAAAATCGCCTCCGCTTACCGGGGAAGGCTGCATGGGCTCGGCGGCCGCCATGACCGGCTCGGGCTCCAGCCGCGCCGCCGGGCCGACCTCCATCGGCGCCTCCGCTGGAGCGGCCTCGGCCGCTTCCGCGCTCTCCTGCCCGGCAGCTTCCTCCTGCCCCTCATCTAACTCTGCGCCCTCGCGCGCACCACGCACGCCGCGCTGATGGCGGCCGCCTCGTCTGCCGCGGCGGCGGGAGCGGCGGCGAACGCCGCCTTCCTCCTCGGTGTCCGCTTCGGCGGGTGCGGGCAGTTCGTCCACGTCGCCGTGCAGCGCTTCGAGAGACGGCGATTCGTCGGCCGAGATGTCCGCCGCGGCGGCGACAAGGGCTACGGCGCGCTCGCGGTGGCGCGTCTCGGCTCCATCGCCACGCAGGCGCTCGCGGCCTTCGCCGACCTCGCCCCGTCCGCGGCGGCGGCGGCGCTTGCGGCGGCCCTTCTGCGAACTCTCCTCTTCGGCAACCTCGATAAGCCCCCCGCCCTCGTCTTCGAAAGGCTGAATCATGCGGTCAGTCTGCTTCACGGCCTGGCTTGCCGAGGCGGGCGCCGCCACCGACGCCTTTTCGATATAGAAATTGGCGCCATGCATACGCTCGCTGGCGCTGACTGCCAGCAACACGCCGTAGCGGGTCTCGATGTCGCTGAGATAACCGCGTTTCTGGTTGAGGATGTAGAGCGCGACTTCCACCGACGTCACCGCGGACAGATTGGCGGGCGGATTTGTGCGCAGCCAGTCTTCCATGCTGCGCAGCACGGAGAGCGCCACCGATTCGGTCGAGCGGATCACGCCGGTGCCCTGGCAGTGCGGACACTGTGTCGTGGACCCCTCGATCATGCCGGTGCGCAGCCGCTGGCGCGACATCTCCAGAAGGCCGAAATGGCTGATGTGGCCGACCTGGATGCGGGCGCGGTCGTTGCGCAGGCATTCCTTCAGGCGGCGTTCGACGGCGCGATTGTTGCGCTTCTCCTCCATGTCGATGAAATCGACGACGATCAGTCCGGCGAGGTCGCGCAGGCGGAGCTGGCGCGCCACTTCCTCGGCGGCCTCCAGATTGGTGGTGAGGGCGGTTTGTTCGATGGAGCGTTTCTGGGTGGCTTTGCCGGAGTTGACGTCGATGGATACCAGGGCCTCGGTTTGCTCGATGACCACCGATCCGCCGGATTTCAGGGGGACCCGGTTTTCAAAGATGGTGGT
>JBNKDX010000098.1:0-7565 GCA_050288485.1 Rhodomicrobiaceae bacterium
TCTATGCCGTTGTGCCCGATGCGCGCCACATGGCGGTCAGCAAGGACGGCCGGGTTGTCTTCGTGGGTACCTACCGGAGCAACGTCTGGGCGGCGACGGATCGCGATGGCGACCGGAAAGCCGACGAGGTGAGGGCGTTCGCACCCGCCATGCGCTTCGAAATCCCGAACGGCGTCTGCTTTGCGCCCGACGGCGCGCTCTACATCGCCGAGTTGAACCGCGTGCTGGTCGTCCCCGCTGCGGAGAAGTTTAACGCGAAGCCGGATGTCCCCGCCTTCATCGTCGTGAAGCAGGGCGAACTGATCCCGGCTTCGGAGGAATCTCGTGGCCACGCCGCGCGCGTCTGTCGCATCGGACCGGACGATAAGCTCTATATCGCGATCGGCCAGCCCTACAACGTGCCGCCGCGCGGCAAGCTCGCGCTGTACGACCGGCTGGGCATCGGAGGCATCATCCGCATGGACCGCGACGGCGCGAACCGCGAGGTCTTCGCGCGCGGCATCCGCAATTCGGTCGGCATGGATTTCAATCCCGCCAACGGCGAGTTGTGGTTCACCGACAATCAGGTGGACGGCATGGGCGATCTGATCCCGCCGGGCGAACTCAACCGCGCGACCGGGCCGGGGCAGCATTTCGGCTTCCCCTGGTATGGCGGGGGCGCGGTGCGCACAAACGAGTACAAGGGTAACGAACCGCCCGCCGCGGCCGTTCCGCCTGAGGTGGAAATGGACGCGCACGCCGCCGACCTGGGGATGACGTTCTATACGGGAGCAATGTTCCCGGAGCGCTATCGCGGCGGCATATTCTCGGCGCAGCATGGCTCGTGGAACCGGACGAAGCCGATCGGGGCGCGTGTGATGTTTACGGCGGTGAAGCCCGACGGCGGCGCGGGCGAGACCAGTGTCTTCGCGGAGGGCTGGCTCGACGATGCGACCGGCAGATACAGGGGGCGGCCGGTGGACGTTGCGCAATTGCCGGACGGTTCGCTGCTGGTGTCGGATGATTTCGCGGGCGCCATCTACCGGATTACCTACGAGCCGTAAACTGTTGCCGCCCGTGGCGTCACGACGGGTTCCATCGGCCAGGGGCTTGCGTGATCGGCACCGGAAACGCTTGCTCACCTGGGCGGATAGAAGGCGTCATCGTCGGCGAGGTATTTGGCGATGTAACGGTCGTAGTCCCCGTCAAGAGCGACGTCGGAAGCAGCGCACAGGCTGTCGAGCAGCGGGCGAACGTCGCAGCCCAGCTTGTTCCGGTGCGTTATGAGAACCTCCGCAGCATGGTCGATAAGGCCGAACATGTCGAACAGGCAGGCCAATTTCAGAAGCTTCTCCCGCGAGAGGGGGAAGGGCGGCGACGCCTCCGGATTTCCCAAATCGCGCAGATAGAGCGCATCCCCTTGAAACGGCCGGCCGCGGTGAGACTGAGCCGGGAAGTGCAGGGCAAACCGTTGCGGCAGCGCGGCCAGCGAATAGCGCCGGACAGTCAGATTGAAAAGTTCGAAGCCCGCCGCGCGAAGGAACCGGTCGGTGTTGTGAAAGGTGTGGTCGGCGGGGTGGTCGGAGCCGTACCAGTTCACCTCCATCATGATGCCCAGAACGCGCCCTTCACGGTAGAAGGAACTCAAAGAGTCCAGGATTTCGTAATCGGGGCCGTCGACATCGATCTTGATGAAGTCCACATCGCCGTACCCTTGAGCGGGCAGGAACTCGGAGAGGATTATGGGCTTTGACGGGTCGGCCAGTTCGACCTGGTTCCAAAGATTCTCCTCTGTGAGCTGGAAAGCCGATTTTGTCCGGTTCTTCTCTTCGCGCACCCTGGTAGACCGGCCTGCGGCAAGCCGGTCCCACGGGTTTCCGGCCCAATAGGAACGCGTCCCTCGAAGCTGCGCTACGCGCCCTTTGGGACTGGCGCTGACAAAGCCGGTCACATACCGCACATGCGGGTTCTTCTCTCTTTCGGTCAGACGCTGGCATTCCGCCACATTCGGGTCGAAAGCGACCGCGCGCAAGTTGGGCTCGAACACGCGCCATTCACGGTCAATCCCGCCGCTGCACCCGATATCCACCAGCGAGAAAGGCTCGCCGGACAGCTCCGGCGCCAGGGTGGCGGCAAGACCGACTCCGAAGCTGATCGTCTCCATTGTACGTGCTCCCCTGATCTGACATGATCTATTAGGCGGCGTATGAACTTCACAGAAGTCGGCGAATAGAGGAATTCACACCGCCAGACGCCAAGTTGTGTTCGTATTGTTTGTAGACGCCTCATGCAATTAAGACAGCCATATGTGAAACATAACGCGCCGCAAGCCAGAATGGCGCGCCACGTTTTATTTCTGCAGACTAAAACACAGACGTTTTTGCCCGTACATATACGGAGGGCGGCATCCCACACCGTATCAACAGCTTATTTGCGGCGGCGCGGGACCTGTGCGAAAAGCGGCGGCGCTTCTCCGGCGTGCGGGGTGGCGCCGGGTGCGCCGCCGCGAGGGCATGCGGGCCGCATATCAGCCCGCTTTGATGGCGATCTTGTTCTGCTGCCGGACAGCCTCGGGCTTCTTCGGCAGCGTCACCTTCAAGACACCCTTCTCGAAGCGCGCTTCCACCCCGTCCTCATCGACCGTCTCGGGCAGGCGCAGGGCGCGCCTGAAACTGCCGTAGCGGCGCTCCATGAGGTGGTAATCGTCCTTTTCCTCTTTCCGCTCGAATTTCTTCTCGCCGGAAATCGTCAGGACGCCGTCCTGAAGCGTGAGGTCCACCGCCTTCTCGTCGAGGCCGGGCAATTCGGCTTCGATCTCGATGGCGTGCTCGTTTTCCTTGACGTCGATATGCGGCATGAGCGTTTCACGCTCGCCGCCGAGCAGCCGCGGGACCGGGAAGCCTCCGCCGAGGAAGCTGTCGAAGAGCTGGTCCATTTCGCTGCGCAGGGCCTGGAAGGGATCGTCGTAGCGGGCGCCGAGTGAGCTTGCGCCCTTCTTGGTCACGTCTTGAGCCATGTTTGCCTCCATTCGAGTAATGAAAAGGCTGACACGCGTTCAACTTGACGAGGCGAATGCTTAATGAAGATGTAATGCGCGGCCGGTGCGATACAAGGGCTGCGGGGGCGTTTCGGGGAATATTTTGCCGCGCCGGAGCCGGGGCGGCGCCCCCCGCGGGCTAACCCTGAGGCGCGGCGCTGACGGCAGCCTCGGCCGGTTTCGCCGGTGCGGCGGGCTGGACATAGGGCTGGATCATCGCCTCCAGGCGCGCCAGGCTCTCGGGATCGGACAAGAGCGCCGCCTTCTCGTTGGGCTTCAGGAGCCGCAGCAATTCGGGCAGGTCGGCCGCGATTTCCAGCTTCGCCCGGCCCACGGCGAGGCTGGCCGAAATGCGGACCTCGCGGGTGACAGGGTGCAACTCGATGAGCTGGCGATGCAGATGGCGCAGCTGCGGGTCGTGGGCGAGCTGCGAAATGGCCTCGTGCTTCGAGAAGTCCCGTGCGAGCTGCTCGGTGAGTTCCATGGCCGAGATGCTGATGGCGGGCGGGCGGCGCTCCTCCAGGATGCCGAAAATGCCGAGCCGCCTGAAGCGCTCCCCCCAACTGCGCTTGGCCGACATCGAGGACAACGGACCGGACAGCGTCAGGCCGAGCGTGGCGGGCAGGAGCCAGAAGAACAGCGGCAGCGACGCCATGTAGGCGAAGATGCCGAGGCTTACGCCTGCGACCATGTGCAGGAAATGGTAGCGGATGATCCAGCTGAACGGCAGCGAGCCGTCGTCGCGCCGCTGCGGGTTCCAGCCGCTGTCCCGGCCGCGCAGGATATCGAGGATCGCCGCCGACTGAACCATCATCATCACATGCGCGAACAGCGACGACAGCACCGTCTCCATGACGATGCCCGTCGTCAGTCCCCAGATCCCGCCGAAACCGCGCCGCTTCTCCGAATTGAACAGGGCGACGAGAAAACCGAACAGCTTCGGCAGCAGCAGCAGCGTTAGCGTCCAGAACAGAAGGCTGAGGGCGCGCTCGGAGTCCTGCATCGGCCAGGTTGGAAAGAGCGTCTGATCGCCGCGGAAATAGGTGGGCTTCATCGTCAGCTCCTGCACGGTCAGGCCGAGCGCGGCGAGCAGGAACAGAAGCCAGATGAAAGCCGATAGATACGCCATTATCCCCATGCCGAGATGCAGGCGGCTCAAGCCGCGAAGGCCTTTGGCGGGAATAACCCGGTGGTGCTGCAGGTTGCCCTGGCACCAGCGGCGGTCGCGCGTGGCGAAGTCGATCAGGCTCGGCGGGATTTCTTCGTAGGAGCCTTTCAGTTCCGGCACCATGCACACCTGCCACCCGGCGCGGCACATGAGGGCGGCTTCGACGAAATCGTGGCTGAGGATCTGGCCGCCGAAGGGGGGCGAGCCGGGCAGGTGCGGCAGGCCCGCCGATTCCATGAAGGCGCGCACGCGGATGATGGCGTTGTGGCCCCAGAAATTGCCGGCGCCGCGGTGCCAGAATGCGAGTCCAGTGGCCATGATCGGCCCGTAGATGCTGTTGGCGAACTGCTGCATCCGCGCGAACAGCGTGTTCCGGCCGAGCGTGGTCGGGGCGGTCTGGATCAGGCCGATTCGGGGCGAACGGTCCATTGCGTGGGCGAGCTTGACGATGGTTTCGCCCATCATCAGGCTGTCGGCGTCCAGCACCAGCATGTAATCGTAGGCCGGTCCCCAGCGGCGGCACCAGTCGGCGATGTTGCCCGCCTTCTTGCCGGTATTGGTCGGGCGGCGCCGGTAGTAGAGGCGCGGACCGGCGCCGGGGCGCGCGGCGCGCGCGGCTTTGAACGCCGCTTCTTCATGGACCCAGATGTCCGGATCGGTGGTGTCAGACAGGACGAAGACGTCGAAGGACTCGCCATGGCGGGAGGCGTCCAGTTCCTTCATGGTCGCGAGCGCCAGCCCGAAAATGCGCTCTGGCATCTCGTTATAGGTGGCGATGAGAATGGCCGTGCGCCCTTTGGGGAGTTCCCTGGCCTCGGCGTCGGTCGGCAGCCGGACGATGGAGCGCTTCATCCGGAGCGCGGTGACGAGGAAGCCCGCAAGCGCGGTCATGAAGGAGAGGGACAGCCACGCAATATTGATGACGAACAGGCCGATCAGCACGAGTTCGAGTTCCGCATAGCCGCCGACCGCGAGCACGAGGCACAGTTCGCGCGTGAGATAGGCCGTCAGCGCGCCTGCGCTCAGGAAGATGAACAGGCGGCGCAGGAAGCCCCTGCGGTCGGGGGGAACCCTCCGCCTCAAGGTCTTGTCGAAGTGCCACAGATCCTGTGTGGGAAAACTACCGGCGGCTTTCTCAATGGGAAGTGGCGATACCTCCGGTTCTGAGTTCTTCTCTTGCATTGGGCGTCGGGCCTCACGCGCTCCAGCGGTAAATCCACACTTCCGATACCGTCTGGCCGTTCTGTTTCAACTCGCAGCGGAGGTCCGTCTGTTCGGCCCCACCCGGCCGGAACTTGAAGCAGACGCGCCGGCCGCCTGTCGCCTTGTTGTCGAGCACCGTCACGTCCTTGACATCGCCGTCCCCGGCGCGAACATCCGCTGTGAACGGCGGCACATTACAACCGTTGCATGAACCACCGCTGACGAAGTCGATCATGAACTGCCTGTATTCACGTTCCGGCGCCGCGCCCACCCGCGTCTGCTGTACGTAGAATTTCGTGCTGCGCAGGGGAGGCTCCCAGCACCAGTGCAGCTTGTAACGGAAGCGGTGGCTGGCAGTTTCCGCCAGGGGTGTTTTTGGCCGCCAGAACGCGACGATATTATCATAGATTTCACTGCGTGTCGGAAGTTCGATGAGATCGACGGCGCCTTCGCCCCAATCCGTCAGCGGTTCGACCCAGAGGCTCGGACGATCGCCGAAACGGGCGTCGATATCCTCATAGGCGCGGAAGTCGCGCTCGCGCTGCAGGAGGCCGAAGCCCTTGGGCGCGCGGTCGGAGAAGACGGTGTATTGCAGGCGCTCCGGGTTGGTGAGCGGGCGCCATATCCATTCGCCGCCGCCCGTGCACAGGAGGAGGCCGTCCGAGTTGTGCACGTTGGGGCGGTAGTCATCGAGGCGGGTGGCGTCAGCCGATCCGTAAAAATACATACTCGTGAGCGGCGCGATGCCCACATGCGTCAGCGGCTTGCGCGGGAACAGCGTGCACTCGACCTCCATCACCGTCGACCGGCCCGGCTCGGCGCGGAACTTGTATACGCCGGTGAGGCTCGGCCCATCGAGCAGCGCGTAGATCGTAAGCTGGCGCTCGTCCTGCGCCGGCTTCTGCACCCAGAAGGCGCGGAACACCGGGAACTCTTCGCCAGCGGCCTGTGCGGTGTTGATACAGATGCCGCGCGCCAGGACGCCGTAGGTTTGCGCCGCGGCAATGGCGCGGAAGTAGCTGGCGCCCCGGAAAACGAGGAAATCGCTCATCGTCTGAGCATCGTGGATGGGCGCGAGGGCGCTGAAACCGGAGAAGCCCGCCCGGGAATCGGGGGGCGGCGGTTGCACGGGCGCGCCGAAGTCGAACAGCGACGGCGTATATCCGAAAGGCCGCGCAACGCCGCCCTCTACTGTCTGGACCTCGACGGGAACCTTGTATTGAAAGCCGGTGTGGAAGAACTGAAGCTGAAAAATGCCGGGCTGTTCCTTCCAGAGACCGGCGTCAGGCCTGTATCGGATCTGGTCATATTGGTGGCTGTTGAGGTCGGCCAGTTCGGCGGGAAGCTGCAACTTCGGTGGCTCGAAAGGCGCCCGGGCCAGGTTTTGCGCCTGTGTGAACAGCCACTGTTCGGAAAACGCCGTTTCGTTGGTTTTGGTGTTGGCGGCGGCGCCGTTTGCCTGCGCCATGACGGCGCCCGGCAGGATGCTGGCAAGCGACAAGGAACCCGCAAGCTTGATGAAGTTGCGACGATGCATCGACCCTCGGCGCACACACGGGGTATGGCCGCCCTATTCAGCTAAAGATTTCCGTATCCGACCGCGTTTTTCGAGTAGCCGTGGTGTCCGACGCTCCCCCAGAACCCACAGGCGACCGACCGTCAAGACTCCCTGAAATCCCGTTCCAATGAGGCAATTCTGTGGCGATTTCGCATCCGCAAAAATTACATCACAGCAGAACGTTATCGCGCCGCGTTGAGCACCACAAGCCGGTCCTATGGAATAGCATCATTGAGGCAGCATTGCATCCACGGATCGTTAAGCATCATCCCGAAAAAAGCGGCCCTGCGGGCATCCGGCCGAAGTTATGCAAATCGGGAAGGCGCGCCGCGTGTACGGGATGTCCCGGAAGGGGGACGCGCGGGGGCCTGACCTCCGGTCCGGATGCGGTGGCGGATAAGGCTTGTCCGGGCCTCAAGAAAGCGTGACTCCCAAGTTTATTCCTTAACAACGCCTTTGCTGGCACATTGATCCGGCTCCCGCTTGATCGGGGGTACGGTCGATGGCATAAGGCGCAGTCTGCGCTCGCCTTTTCTCAAAACACGGGCGGTGTTGGGAATGCAGAGAATCTTGGGGATCATCGTCGGCCTGCTCTGCGCGCTGGCCGCGGCCGCCACGCA
>JBNKDX010000099.1:0-7538 GCA_050288485.1 Rhodomicrobiaceae bacterium
TCTTGCCCCCGGCGCGGAGCCTGGCAAGCGGAGCGAGCGTATCCGGGCAGTCCTGGCATGTGGTCATGGCCGCCAGTCTCGCCAATCGTGAAGCGTCAGCCAAGCGAAAACGCCCGGGAAGTCGCCGTCCCGGGCATCTTGCACGCCGGGCGATGCCGTAAGCGTCAGCTTTTCTTGCAGACGGTTGCGCGGGCGATGCACGTCCAGGACCCGTTACCGCCGTTGCATTTGTAGACGGGATTGGAGATATAGTCCGTCTGTATCGGCCAGTTCCCCGTTACCTGCTGGATGATCTCCAAGGACTGGAACTGCGCCATCTCCTTGCTCCAGCCCCAGCCCTTTCCGGCCTTTTTCACGCAGTTGGCCCTGGCGTAGGCCTTGCGCGGGCTCTTGGCATCGGCAGAATCGAACGCTGTGAAAGCACAGGCGGCGGCCAGAAGCACCGCTATCACATGAGTTGCGCGCATGGTGTATCCCCGTTGAAGTATTGTTTTAATACGGGCACCATAAGCGACGGAAGATTCTGGCACAATACAGTTGTTTGCCTTATCGAACGATACTTTCTTCGCGCCGATCACCTTTATCGCGGCCGCCGCGCCGCCATGATCATTTCGCGGCGGTACAGACCTTGGCTTCTCCGGCGCAGCGCCATTCGTCGGCGCCGATGATATTCCAGAAAGGCTTGCAGGTTACAACGGGTTTGGTAACGCGGGCCACCTTCGCGCCGGACGAGACGATGCTGTCCTTCGCCGCGTCGATGGCCTTGCGCAGGCTGCGCTCGGCGTAGTGCCGCGCAGAGTCCTGCCCCACGCTGACGACATCGCTCTTCAATGGGCGGCAATCGGCGGCGGCCGGTGTGGCGAGCAGCGCGGCGAGACCCGCGGCGAAGATGGTGAACATGCCGGTGCGTGTCATAAATGAACTCCCTGAGTGCCAGAACGCCCCCTTAGGCCAGAAAGCGCGGCGCGGCAATGAACTTTTGTGCAGCTTGCATATTCCGACCACGTGTTGTAGCTGCGTTGCAATGACGGATTGCCGCATATGTAGCCGCTACAGGATCGCGCATGGTTGAGTCACTCATCGAGCGCTACCGCGGAATGGTCCGCGAGAAGGATCTGATCGCCGACGAGGCCCAGCTCCTTGCGGCCGAGAAACTGCAGATCCTCGCCAACCGTCTTGCGCGCTACACGCCGCCCTCGAAGACCGACTTCTTCTCCTTCTTCACGCGCCGTTTCGGCGAAGTGCCGCGCGGGCTCTACATTTTCGGCCCCGTAGGGCGCGGCAAGACCATGCTGATGGACCTGTTCTTCCAGACGGTACCCTTCGAGAAGAAGCGCCGCGTGCATTTCCACGAGTTCATGGGCTCCGTGCACGACATGATCGCCGGGGCGCGGAAATCGCTGGAGGGCGACCCCGTCCCGCACGTGGCGGAAAGGCTTGCGCGCTGGGCGCCGCTTCTGTGCTTCGACGAACTGCATGTGACCGACATCGCCGACGCCATGATCCTGGGCCGCCTTTTCACCGGCCTGTTCGACCGGGGCGCCGTCATCGTCGCCACCTCCAACGCGCCGCCGGGAGACCTGTACCGCAACGGGCTCAACCGCGGGCTGTTTCTGCCCTTCATCGAGCTGATCGAGGAAAAGATGGAGGTGCTCCAGCTCGAAGCGGCGCGCGATTACCGCCTGGACCGGCTCATGGGCGCGCCGCTCTACTTCTCGCCGCTCAACAGCGAGGCGGCGGAAGCCATCCGCATGACCTGGCAGAGGCTCACGGGGCGCGAACACGGCGCACCGGACGCGATCACCGTCAAGGGCCGCACGCTGGAAGTGCCCGAGGCCTGCATGGGCGTGGCGCGCTTCACGTTCGACGACCTGTGCGCGAAACCGCTGGGGGCGGCCGACTACCTCACCATCGCCCACCATTTTCACACGGTGATCCTTGAGAACGTGCCGTTGCTGACGCCGGACAAGCGCAACGAGGCGCGCCGCTTCAACACGCTGGTGGACGCGCTCTACGATCACCGCACCGGCCTCGTCGTCTCCGCCGCCGCCGAGCCGGACGGGCTTTACCCCGCGGGTGACGGCGCCGAGCTTTTCCTGCGCACGGCGTCGCGACTGATGGAGATGCGCTCGGAGGGCTATCTCGGCGGACGCCATCGTTTTCCGAAATAACGGCGTGCGGCGTCGCGGCCGGTGACGCTCCTCGCGCCGTCCGCAGCGGCCGCATTTACACGGCGCGGTTTCGGCTCAGTCCGGCGCTGACATCACCCGCAAGGCGTCCGCGTCGAAATCGTAGCGCCGGTTGCAGAACTCGCAGGTCACCTCCACGCGGCCGTCCTGCGTCATGTCGCCAATTTCCTCATTCGAGAAACGGCCGAGCATCTCCCTGACGCGCTCCTCTGAGCACTGGCAGAACGCGGCGAGCGGCGTGGCCTCGAAGGCGCGCACGCTTTCCTCATGGAACAACCGGTAAAGCAGCCGCTCCGCAGATAACGCCGGTTCGAGCAGTTCGTAATCCTCCACCGTCGAAGCGAACAGCCGCGCGCGCTCCCACGCCTCGTCCGGCTCGTGGCCGTTGCCCGCAGCGCGCACCGGCGCCGCGCCGCCCTCGTCGGTGAGTTTCTGCACCATCAGGCCGCCCGCACGCCAGCCCCACTGCTTTTCGCCTGTGGGCGTGGCCGTGAATTCGTGCGCCACTGCAACCTTGAAGAAGGCGGGGATTTGCTCCGACTGGCGGAAATACAGGCCGGTGGCGTCCGTGAGACTTTCGCCCTTCAGCTCGACGACACCCTGATAGCGCTCCATGTCCGGCCCCGGATCGATCGTCATGGCGAGATGGCCGTTGCCGAGAGGCGCGGGCGTGTAATCGCCGCTCTGCGCCGCGTCCACGAAGGCGGACGGTTCGAAGCTGGCATAACCCCGGATGCGCCCCGGCGCGTGATAATGCGCAACGAGGAAGCTCACCGGCCCGTCGGAGCGCGTCTGCAGGATGAAGCTGCCGCCTTCGAGCTTGAGCGAAGCGCCGAGCATAGCCGCTAGCGTGATCGCCTCGCCCAGCAGCGTGGACACGGGCGGCGGATAAGCATGCTGGCTGAGGATGGATGTCAGCGCCGGTCCCAGCCGGACCAGCCGCCCGCGGGCGCCGGACGTCTCGATCTGGAACGGCATGACATAGTCGTCTGCTTGCATTTCGCCCATGGTGTTCCCGTTCAAGCGTGTTTTTGACTGGCGGGCCAACCGCCTCCTTTGAAGCCCGGTATCGGATCAAGGGGATGAAGGTGAAGCATAAGGCGCCGTTACGGGAAAGCGCCCCCCGGCAAGGTCCGGCCATGCCGTATGTGGGTGTTCCAGCGGCGATTTAAACCTGCCCGAGGCACCAGGCGAGGATCGCCCGCTGGGCATGAACCCGGTTCTCCGCTTCGTCGAACACGACGGATTGCGGGCCGTCGATCACTTCGTCCGTCACCTCGAAGCCGCGCTGCGCGGGCAGGCAATGCATGAATATGGCGTCGGGACCGGCCGATTTCATCAGCGCGGCGTTAACCTGATAGCCGGAGAGAAGCGCGCGCCGCCGCTCCTCGTCCTTCTGCCCCATTGAAATCCAGACGTCGGTCACGACGCAGTCCGTACCTTTCACCGCCTCCGCCGGATCCTCGAAAAGCGCCAGTTCGGCGCCCTCGCGCTTTGCCCATGCAAGCATGTCCGGCGCCGGCTGCAGCGAAGCGGGCGCTCCGATATGCAGCTTGAAGCCGAAGCGCGCGGCGGCATGAATCCACGAGGTCGCGACATTGTTCGCAGCATCGCCGATCCACGTCACGGTGCGCCCGGCGACGGGCCCCTTGTGCTCCTCGAACGTCATGACATCGGCGAAGATCTGGCAGGGATGCGAGCGATTGGTCAGCCCGTTGATGACCGGCACCGAGGCATGGCTGGCGAGTTCCAGAAGCGACTCATGCGCGGTGGTGCGCAGCATGAGACAATCGACATAGCGCGACAGGACGCGCGCCGTGTCGGCAATCGTCTCGCCGCGCCCGAGTTGCATGTCGGAGCTGTTGAGCACGATGGCCTCGCCGCCCAGTTTGCGCATGGCCACGTCGAAGGACACGCGGGTGCGCGTGGACGGCTTTTCGAACATCATCGCCAGCACCTTGCCGGCGGCAAGCCGCCCGTAGCGGCGGTTGCCCTGCCGCAGGTCGTCTTTCATCGCGTGGGCCTGCGCCAGGAGGTTTTCCAGCGCGGCCCGGTCGAGAACGTCGATATCGAGAAAATGCTGTATAGCCATGGTCAGGCGAGAACTTCATGTGCGGGCCGGCCGCGGATGGCGGCGCAGGCGGAGGTGATCTTGTTGCAGGCTTCGCGAATTTCGACCTCACCGATAATGAGAGGCGGCAACAATCTCAGAGTATTGTCACCCGCCGAAATGGCCAGCATTTTTTCATCCCGCAGCGCGTCGGCCAGCTCTGCGTTCGGTACGCGGCATTTGAGGCCGAGGAGCAGTCCCTCGCCCCGGATTTCCTCGATCACGTCACCGTAGCCGTCCAGGATTTCCGCGAGCTTCTGCTTGAGGAGCAGCGCATTCTGCCGCACGCGGGCCAGGAACGCTTCGTCCTGCACGATATCGAGGACCGCATTGCCCACCACCATCGCCAGCGGATTGCCGCCGAATGTCGAGCCGTGGGTTCCCGCGATCATGCCTGCCGCAGCCGCCTCGGTGGCGAGGCACGCGCCCACGGGGAACCCGCCGCCCAGACCTTTGGCCACGCCCATGATGTCCGGCGTGACGTTTGCCCATTCATGGGCAAAGAGCTTGCCTGTGCGCCCTATGCCCGTCTGCACCTCGTCGAAGATCAGGAGCAGACCGTGCTCGTCGGCCAGCGCGCGCAGGCTGCGGAGGAACGGCCATGTCGCGTGCCGCACACCGCCCTCGCCCTGGATCGGCTCGATGAGGATGGCCGCGGTTTCGCGCGTGATGGCGCGCTTCGTGGCTTCCAGATCGCCGAGCGGCGCCTGGTCGAAGCCGTCCACCCTGGGGCCGAAACCCGCGAGATGCTTCTCCTGTCCGCCTGCCGCGATGGTCGCCAGCGTCCGGCCGTGGAAAGCGCCCTCGAAGGTGATGATCCGGTACCGTTCCGGATGGCCGTTGTGGCTGTGATACTTGCGCGCCGTCTTGATGCACGCTTCCATCGCCTCGGCGCCGGAATTGCAGAAGAACACGCGGTCGGCGAAGGTCGCGGCGGCCAGCCGCGCGGCGAGCTGCTCCTGTCCGGGGATGCGATAGAGGTTCGATGTGTGCCACAGCTTGCCCGCCTGCCCCGTCAGAGCCTTGACGAGATGCGGGTGCGCATGGCCGAGCCCCGTCACCGCGACGCCCGCGCCGAAATCCAGATATCGCTCGCCCGTCTCGGAATAGATGTAGGCGCCCTCGCCCCTGACGAAGGCTATATCGGCTCTGGCATAGGTAGGCAGGACGGCTGACATGGCTGTTTCTTGTGACCCCAAAAACGACAAAAGCCGCACCCAAGGCGCGGCATCCTTGCCAGAACGATCATTCAGTGATTGCCGGGGACTGTCAATTGGCACAAAAGACACAGTGAGGCGAAAAACCGGCAATGCGAGGGAAGGTTAACCATTCGTTTATTTGTCATCACCGCCAAGGCGTGCCATTATCAGGGTGGCGTTAAGACGGCGTGAGGTTGAGTATCCCCGCCGTCCTTGTTGTTCTATGTCAACGCCAGCCAGTAGCGCGTAGCGTCCAGTTCTTGTGCCGCTCACTGGGTTCCCATTCAAGTAAAAAGAGTCTCAATTCGAGTAAGCGTAACCGGGCTTGTGCTCCGCGTAGCCGCGTCTCATTCGCATTATGTGCGTCTGGAGTCTGTCGCCGCGGACATTTGAGCCTGCGCCTACATCAATACGCATGGATGCACGAGGAGGCAGTATAATGGGGTGGACTGAAGAACGCGTCGAGCTTCTCAAGAAGCTTTGGGCCGATGGGCTTAGCGCGAGCCAGATCGCTGGCCGCCTCGGCGGCATTACGCGCAACGCCGTCATCGGCAAAGTGCACCGGCTGGGGCTTGCTGGCCGTGCAACGACTTCCAGAATGCGCTCGCCGCGCCTGCGCCGCCATGTCGGGCACGTGGCCCCGCGGCCAGCGCCCGCCGCGCGCGTCCAGTTCCGCACGCATGGCAACACCGCGCTGAAGCCGGTTTTCGCGCCGGTCGAGCAGAGGATGCCCGCGCTGGCGCTGGTGCCGTCGCCGGTCGAAGAACTCAACGCACCGCCGGTGCTGCGCGTCGATCTTCTCGACCTGAAGGAATGCATGTGCCGCTGGCCGATCGGCGACCCGCAGTCCGAGGATTTCCATTTCTGTGGCCGGCAGAAGCGCGCGGGCAGCTCCTATTGCGAGCACCATTCGCGCATCGCTTTTCAGCCGGTGACGCGCCGCAGCGGCAGCAAGAACGAAAAGGGTTAGCGGCGTGGAGCGGGCCTGCCTCACGCGGGGTTGGTGGCAGGCCCGACGATTACGCGGGGGGTGAGAGCCGGAAGCCCTGAGGGCGGGCGTTTCCGGCTCTCTTTGTTTTTCGGTTCTCCAAAATATCGACCAGCAAAATCGCGACGCCGTGGGCCCCGCGTACCACTCTGCGAGTTGGGTACTCGGGGCCCGCGGAGCGATGCTACTTGGTCGCGATCAGCAAGACGTCGCTCCAAGCGAGCAAACACGTCGGCGCGGATGGGCCGATGCCAGGTGGCGCATGGCCGGAGAAATGGCGCCCCGCCGGACAAAGGAATGCCCTCTGCACGGCGCCAGACATAGCCGTGTCGGATAATCGACAGTTGTGTCTGCGCCAGCCGTTCGGTTTTGTCGTGCTCACGGCCTCCCCCAGCCTAACCATCTGAAATACTGCATAGTTTTCGTCGAAGAGAAAATTGGCGCCAACCTTGCACAGGAGGAGATCGAACGCTCTTTCAACGGCAAGGGGACATGCGATGCATATCGTCGTCTGCATCAAGCAAGTGCCAGACTCGGCGCAGATCCGCGTCCACCCGGTGACGAATACGATCATGCGGCAGGGCGTGCCGACGATCATAAACCCCTACGACCTTTTCGCCCTCGAACAGGCGCTGCGCCTGCGCGACGCGATGGGCGGCGCGGTCACCGTCCTCACCATGGGGCCGCCGATGGCCGAGGATTCGCTCCGCAAGGCGATGACCTTCGGCGCCGACCGTGCGGTGCTGCTCACCGACCGGTTTTTCGCGGGCTCCGACACGCTGGCGACCTCCTTCGCGCTGGCCTCGGCGATCAAGAAGATCGGTGAGACCTGGGGCGCGCCGGAGATCGTGTTCACCGGCAAGCAGACGATCGACGGCGACACCGCGCAGGTCGGTCCCGGCATCGCCAAGCGCCTCGATCTGCACCAGCTCACCTATGTCGCCAACATCAAGGAGCTCGATCTGCCGGGCGGCGAGATCATCGTCGAGCGGCGCGCGGAAGGCGGCGTGCAGGAGCTGAAGACGAAGCTTCCCTGTCTCATCACCATGCTC
>JBNKDX010000100.1:0-7501 GCA_050288485.1 Rhodomicrobiaceae bacterium
GATGGCATCGCCGCCCGCCTGCACGCGCAGCGTTTCTTCGTGACCGCCTCGACGGGCGGCGCGGACCGCGTGTTCCGCCTGATGCAGTTCTATAGCGCGCAGTGGCGGATGCGCGTGGACATCGCCAATGTCACCGCCGCGCCGGTTAGCGATCCAGAGACCATCCGCCGCCTGCTCGTCGAACAGGTCACGGGCAGCGTGCGCTGGCGCGAAAGCATCGAATATATGGCCGGACAGGGCGTAACGCTCGCTTACGAGATCGGCGCGGGGAAGGTGCTGACCGGCATGGCGCGGCGCATCGACGAGCGGGTGACCGGCAAGGCCATCGGCACGCCGGACGACATCGCGGGCCTGGGCGCCTCTACCGACGCGGCAAACTGATGGAGCGCGAGGATGTTTGATCTGACCGGAAGGGGAGCGCTGGTCACCGGCGCGACAGGGGGCATCGGCGGCGAAATCGCGCGGGCGCTGAAGGCGCAGGGCGCGAAAGTCGCGATTTCCGGCACGCGGGCCGACAGGCTCGCCGCCCTGGCGGCCGAAATCGGCGACGTGACGGCGTTGCCCTGCAATCTCAAGGACCGCGAGGCGGTCAGCGCTCTTTACGGACAGGCCGAGGCCGCGCTCGGCTCGGTGGACATTATCGTCAACAATGCCGGGATCACCCGCGACAATATTTTCATGCGCATGAAGGACGAGGAGTGGGACGACGTCATCGCCGTCAATCTCACCGCGACCTTCATCCTCTGCCGGGCCGCCCTGCGCAGCATGATGCGCAAGCGCTACGGCCGCATCATCAACATCGCGTCGGTGAGCGGCGTTGTCGGAAACCCAGGGCAGGGCAACTACGCCGCCTCCAAGGCCGGCATGGTCGGCATGACGAAATCGCTCGCGCGCGAAGTGGCCTCGCGCGGCATCACCGCCAACTGTATTGCGCCCGGCTTCATCGAAACGCCGATGACGCACGCACTCAACGAGAAGCAGGTCGAGGGCATCAAGAGCGCGATCCCGGCGGGGACGTTCGGCAAGCCCGAGGATATCGCCGCCGCGGTCGTTTATCTGGCCAGCGGCGAGGCGCGTTACATCACTGGAGAGACCATTCATGTGAACGGCGGGATGGCGATGATCTAGTTTGAAAAGCGGCGGCGTTGAGCGGTAGCGAGCCACCGCAAACTATGCTACCGAACGCTAACCTCTCGCGCGCCAGTGAGAAATCCCTTGAAGAAGGGCTTTCGTTGAGTGGCGCCAGCCGAATCCGTGGCGTTCCTGGGCTTGATGTCGCAGCTTGGCTTCTGGTGGGACAGTGGGAGTTTTGTGTTCGGTTTTCCGAGCAGCAATTTTGGGAGCAATGGTGAGGCAATAGCATGAGCGAGAATATCTCTGAGCGTGTGAAGAAGATCGTGGTCGAGCATCTTGGCGTGGAGGCCGACAAGGTCACCGACAATGCCAGCTTTATCGACGATCTGGGCGCCGACAGCCTCGACACGGTCGAGCTGGTCATGGCGTTCGAAGAAGAATTCGGATGCGAAATCCCGGACGACGCCGCCGAGACGATCCAGACCGTCGGCGACGCCATTCGCTTTCTTGAAGAACACGCCAGTGCTTGAAGCCGTCGCGCTTTGAGCAGCTCCCGTGAAAGACCGCCGGCTTGCGCAAGCAGGCGGCGGTATTTCCATGTGGACGCTTCAAAGCGGCAAAAGTTTTGGAGGAAACCGGAGGCATGATGCGGCGCGTCGTCATAACGGGCCTTGGTATGGTTTCACCGCTGGGATGCGGTGTCGAAGCAAGCTGGAAGCGCATCCTTGCCGGCGAGACCGGCGTACGCGCCATCACGGAATTCGATGCGTCCGATCTGGCGTGCAAGGTTGCGGCGTTCGTTCCGCATGGGCGCTATGCAGACGGCGGCTACGATCCCGATGAATGGATGGAGCAGAAAGAGCAGCGCAAGGTCGACGACTTCATCGTCTACGCCATCGCTGCCGCCGATCAGGCACTGAATGACGCCAACTGGCACCCGGAATCGGACGAGGACTGCGCCACGAGCGGCGTCCTGATCGGCTCCGGCATCGGCGGGCTGCAGGGCATCGAGAAGGCCTCGCTGCTCATGGCCGAGAAAGGCCCGAAACGCATCAGCCCGTTCTTCATCCCCGGCCGCCTCATCAATCTCGCCTCGGGCTATGTCTCGATCCGCCACCGTCTGCGCGGGCCGAACTCCGCCGTGGTGACGGCCTGTTCCACGGGCGCGCACGCCATCGGCGACGCGTCGCGGATCATCGCGCTGGGGGACGCCGACGTCATGGTCGCGGGCGGTACGGAATCGCCGCTCTGCCGCCTGGCAGTCGCAGGGTTCGCGGCGTGCCGCGCGCTGTCCACGCATTTCAACGACGAGCCGCATCGGGCTTCGCGCCCCTATGACCGGGACCGCGACGGGTTCGTAATGGGCGAGGGCGCGGGCATCGTCGTGCTTGAGGAATACGAGCACGCGCGTGCGCGCGGCGCAAAGATCTATGCCGAGATCATCGGCTATGGCATGTCGGGCGACGCCTACCACATCACCGCCCCGGCCGAGAGCGGCGACGGCGCCGAGCGTTGCATGCGGGCTGCGGTCAAGCGTGCCGGGATCGCGCCTGCCGATATCGACTACATCAATGCGCACGGAACTTCGACGCCCATGGGCGACGAGATAGAGCTTACCGCGGTCGAGCGGCTGTTCGGCAATTCGGCAGGGAAGCTCGCCATGTCCTCCACCAAGTCGGCGACCGGCCACCTGCTCGGTGCGGCAGGCGCGGTCGAGGCGATCTTCTCCGCGCTGGTCATCCGCGACAACATGGTGCCGCCGACGCTCAATCTGGACAATCCGTCGGTGGAAACCGCTATCGACCTCGCCCCCCACAAGGCGCAGAAGCGCAATGTGGACACGGTGCTCAGCAACTCCTTCGGATTTGGCGGAACCAACGCCTCGCTGGTCTTCCGCCGCGTCGCCGGCTAAGGGGTAGCAGGAGGGCAACAGAGCGGGATGGTTGAATTGGTAACCTCCCTTTTGCCATATTTGGTTGGTCAATCTGACCAGGAATTTTTGGGTTAACGGGCGTGTCCATATGCCGAGCGATATGAATCAGTGGGATCAAAATCGCAGGTATAGACCGCGCCGGGACTATGCCTCGCTGCCGCGCAGCCCTGCCGAGGCGCTCGAACCCGGACACGCGCCGGAGCCGCCCGAGAGCCGGACGTCGTGGCAGCAACACCCGGTGCTGAGGTTCCTCAACATAGGGATAAGCGCTGTGCTGGCCGTGCTCATCGGTCTGGCTGCAGGGCTGTCCTATCTCTATGCGCGCTTCGATCAGCAGGGGCCGCTGGAATACGACACGGTCGTCGTCGTCCCCCGGGGCGAAGGCGTTCGCGAGATCGCCGCCCGGCTGGAGCGCGAAGGCGTAATATCCGACCGCGTGGTGTTCGTCGCAAGCGTGGTGCTTTATTTCCGCGTTCAAAGCAAGCTCAAGGCCGGCGAATATGCCATAAAGAAACGCGCGACCATGCGCGAAGTGCTGGACACGCTCGTCGAGGGCAGGGCCATTCTCCACAGCGTGTCGATCCCCGAGGGGATGACAAGCTATCAGGTGGTGCAGCGCCTCAACGCCCAGCGCGAGTTGAAAGGCCGGATCACGCTGGTGCCCCGCGAGGGGACGCTTCTGCCGGACACATACCGCTATGCGCGCGGCACGATGCGCCAGGACCTCCTCGCCCGCATGCAGCGCGAGCAGGAAAAGTTCATGGACAAGATCTGGCCGACGCGCAGCACCGGCCTGCCGATCAAGACCAAGCAGGAAGCGATCACCATTGCCTCCATTGTCGAGAAGGAGACTGGCAAGGTCGATGAACGCGCGAAGGTCGCCGCGGTCTACCTCAACCGGTTGAAGAAGGGCATGCGGCTGGAATCCGACCCGACGATCATTTACGGGCTGTCGGGAGGCAAAGGCACGCTCGGACGTCCGATCACCAAGACGGACATGCGGCAGATGACGCCCTACAACACCTACCGCAACGGCGGCCTGACGCCGACGCCGATTGCCAATCCCGGCCGCGCGGCGCTGGAAGCCGTGCTGCGGCCCGCCAAGATCGACGATCTCTTCTTCGTGGCGAACGGCGAAGGCGGGCACACTTTCGCGGAGACGTTCGGGGAGCACAAGAAGAACGTTCAGGTCTGGCGAGAGGTCGAGGCGAGGATACGCGCGGCGGCCAAAGCCAGGGAAGAGGAGGCCGCCAAGGCTGAAGCTGCCGCTAAGGCCGAAGCCGCCAAGGCCAATGGCCAGAAGTCCGGGGCGACCACACAGGCCACGGTAAGCACCGTCACCGCGACAGTGCCGGGGGTCGCCGTGGGGGCCGGCGCCAATGCCTCCGGGACCAGGACCGCCGAGGAGAACGTTCCAGTCCCCGAGCGCAGGCCGAGGCCTTAGCCTGATACCCTTTGTGCGGGCATTTCGATTTTCTAAGAAATTCAAGACGTTTCCGGCAGCCCGCTGAGGCTGCGGGCGCTATTCATCTATCTGCCGGACCGGGGACACCGCTTCTTCGTCATCCCCGCATGCCGGTCAGGACGAGCCGGGATCCGGATCATTCCTCGTCGTCCTTCTTCCCCCCGCCAGCCGCGCCCGGCCCCTTGTGCCTGTAGGCCGCCTCGATGATGACGATGAACTTGTCGTTCGCCTGGCCGAGTTTCGCCGTGAACAGCGTTTCGCCCCCCGTCTCCAGCGTGATGAGGTCGTGGGCATGGGTCTGCAGCGGCAGAATCTGGCCGACCTTGAAGTTGGTCACCTCCCCGAGCGTCATCATGCGCTTTTCCAGAATGGCCTGAAGCTTGACGTCGGTCTGCGCGATGCCGCGCTGCATGCGCTGCGTCCAGCGCGGGTCCTGCGGGATGCTGATGGGATGGTGCTCGCGCTCCAGCTTTTTGCGGAGCGGATACAGCGCCGACTGCGGGATGAGAATGAACATGCGCCCGCCGGCGTCCAGCACCTGGAACAGAACCTGGGCGGCGACGACGGGCACATCGGTGGGGCCCATGATCGTGAATTCGACGCCGCTTTCGATCCGGTCGAACTTGAAGGTCGTGGGGCTGACGGCCTGAAAACAGTGTTCGAGCGCCTCGACCGCCATGGTGAGGATTTCCTTGGCGAACCGGCATTCCAGGGACGAAAACGGCCGGTCGGATTCGAACGGCATTTCGTTGCCGTCGGCTCCGTACGCCACTTCCAACAGCGAGAAGATGAATTTGCGGTCCACCCCGATGAGCATCAGGCTGTCCCACTCGGGCACGTAATAGATGGCGGCGACGGCGTCTTCGTAGTTCTCCAGGACGTCCCAGCTCATGTCGCCCTTGACCTGGTTGACGAAAAACGTCGTCGGCACCGAGCAGTACTGCCGGAGGCTCTCGGTGCATGACGAGGCGACACGCTCAAAGATCTGATGCAGCACGGGCAGCTTGTCGATATGCAGCTTGGGCGTTTCGGTCAACGTCTCAAGCATGCGCTTCGCGGCGGCCGACTGCGATGGGTTTTCCGGCATGGCTTACCGCACAGTTGATCGGTGCAGGGCGACAGGATCTGACGCTGCTGCACGAAGCTTATCTGAAGCTGATTTGTTCACTCGATCTCCGGGGGTCATTCCTCTTCGGCATGAAGTTCGATGGCGCCGCGGTCGGCCAGTTCCAGCGCCAGATCGGCAATGGTGCGGCGCGCCTTGTGGATGTCGCGGCCCGAAGGCGTGGCGCCGCTTTCCAGTTCCTGCTCGATCATGCGGCGGGCGCGGGCGCCGAGCGAACTCAGAATGAGGTTCGCCAGTCTAGGCTCGGCGCCTTTCAGGGCGACGATGACGCGCTCTGTAGGAACCTGGTCGAAGAGCTTGGCGACGTCGGCCGGCCGCAGCTTGATGATATCGTCAAAGGTGAACAGCAGCGCCTTGACCTTCTCCGCTTCCTTCGGACGGTATTCATTGAGCGCCTGGAAAGCCTCGTCCATGTGCTCGCGCTTCATTCTGTTGATGATATCGGCGAGACGCGCATGCACGTCCTGACCGCCGCGCGCACCGACGGCGTACAGCAGTTCGTCCTTCAGCGCTTTTTCCAGGATTTGCGCGGGAACGTCGAGGACGTGCTTGATGGTGAGCATGCGGCGCATGAGGTCCTTGCGCAGTTCGTTGGGCATCAGTTCCAGCACGGAAGCAGCGCAGACCGGGCTGGCTTTGGACAGCACATAGGCTGCAACCTGCGGGTGCTCCTTCATGAGATACTGCGCGATGGGCGTGTCCGGCATCTGCGACAGGCGCGGCCAGACGGAGCGTTTGTCGTCGGCGCGCAAGTCCGACATGATGGCTGCCAGTTGCTCCGGCGGCAGGATACCGCTTAAGAGCTTCTCCGCCTCGCCGACCGTGCCCTGCAGGTCGGCGCCCTCGGCGAGCTTGTGCGAGAACTCGTCGATGATGCCGTCGAGAACCGGCCTCGGCACCGTTCCCAGTTCGGCGGCCGACTTGACGAGCGTCCTCATTTCCTCTTCGTCGAAATGCTTGAGGATGCGCGTGGCCAGCGGCTTTCCCATCGCCAGCAGCAGGGCGGCGACCTTGTCGCGCCCGGTCATTTTGGGCGGTTGAGGGGCTTGCTTTTCCATTGTTTCTCGGGCGACCCGTTCGGCCATCGTTCACGCCTCTCACGCGGCTCACATTCTCGGCGAGCCGCCGCGGGACTGCTCTTTCGGCAGATAGTTCAGTTCCTGTACGAACACTTCCTGCACGAGGTCGGCGCCGAAGCGCTTGTTGACTTTCTCTTTGAGCTTCTCGGCGAGCGTTCCGACCTCGGTCTTGCGCAGGGTCTTGAAATCGACGGCCTCGCCGCTGTAGAGGAGCCGGAAGGCCTCATCGACCAGAAACACGTCCGGCTTCACCGGCAGCGATCTCGCGAGGCGGGAATTGAGGGTGAAGGTGAACTGCGCCAGCACATAGCCCCTGACGACGCCGTCGACTACCAGCGGCACGCTGATCATCTTCGTCCTGACCTGCTCGGTATCGGCCTTCGCTTTGGCTTCCTTTTCGGCTAATTCCTGCTGCTCCGCCGCCTGCTGCGCCCGCCAGGACATGACGCCGTAGGCCGCGCCCAGCGTGATGGCGCACAGCCAGACACCGGTCACGAGGAACTTGACCATCTCCTTCATGGCGCCTGCCCCTTGCTCCGGTAGGCATGTGTATATGTTCCGTCGGATTCGGCTTCGCGGATGGTGTCGGCGATGATCGTGGCCACCTCGCGCACGGCCTCGATGTGCACCCCGAGAACGCGGGCGTTGGCGTTCAGCTTTTCGCGCAGCGCGCCGATGAGCGCCTGCGTTACGGCTTCCAGCGTGACGCCTTCCGCCATGGTCATGGCGCGGTCGAGTTCGAGCAGGCTGTGCGCTTTGCGGTTGTTGTACTCCCTCAGGTCAATGGGCGCGCGATCGCGCAGCGCCGCGGTCTCCTCGTCCAG
>JBNKDX010000101.1:0-7475 GCA_050288485.1 Rhodomicrobiaceae bacterium
CCTCGCCTCGCAGGAGGGACGGCGCGAGGAGGAAACCGCGCGCGCCTACGAACGCGCCCGAACCGCGGCGGGGTGGCTCGCCAAGGCCATGCCGCCTTCGACCGGCATCTGGACGCTCAATCTCGGTCAGTTCCAGGCGGGCTGCAAGGCCACGACGGAAGCCGCCAATACCGGCTGGCAGCGCCCCGTTATGATTGTCGGCATCCGCGAGGCGATGGAGGGCGTCACGCTGACGGGAGCCTTCGCCGACGCCATCAGCGGCAAATCCAACCTGCCGAGCCGCGCGTGCTATTCGAGCTTCGAACTGGCGCGATTCCGGTAGCCGAGGGCGCGTTCGTCGAACACGATGTCGGATCGCATGATGGGCCGCGCCAGCGCCAGTCCTTCGAGCGACCGGCATCGGGACAGCGCGACATAGGCCTGGCCGTGGGCGAACGTCCCGCGGCCGAAATTCACATACACCTTGTCCAGCGTCATGCCCTGGCTCTTGTGGATGGTCAGCGCCCAGGCGAGGCGAACCGGAAGCTGGCGGAACGACCCCACCACCTTCTCCTCCAGCTTTTCGGTCTCGGGGTTCTGTTCATAGCGGACATTTTCCCACGCCACCGGCTCCAGTTCGTGCTCTTCGCCCTTCACCTCGATCCACACCGTCCGCCCCTTGATCCGCGAAACGCGCGCCTGCGTCCCGTTGACCCAGCGCTTGTCTGGATCGTTGCGCAGGAGCACCACCTTCGCGCCTTCCTTCAGCACCAGATTGGCGTCCGTGGGATAGGCCGACGCCTCGAACTTGCCGGAGACGATCGCGTCGAACTGCGCGGAGCGGCCCGACAGGCGGTCGAGGAAGAGGGTGTTGGTCTTCTCGGCAGCCTGGTTGATGGGCGTCAGCACGATGAACTCCTCGGCCAGTTCCAGCGCGCGCGGCATCACGCGGGCGTTCAGCAGATCGAGGTGTTCGCGCGCCGGGTTCCCTTCGCGGATGCCGTTCAGCGCGTCGAGGAATTGCGCGTCGTCCTGGCGGTAGACTTTCGTTAATTCGGCGACGTGCAGCGGCGTGTCCTGGAAAACGGGCGCATTGAAGAAATAAACGCCGCCAAAAGTCTCCTGGAAGAACGCCATCTCATCGCGCTCGCGCACCACCGGAGGCAGCTGGTGCAGATCCCCCATGGCGATAATCTGCACGCCGCCGAATGGCTTGGCGGGCTGCTTCCGCGTCTGACGCAGCGCCATGTCGATGCCCTGCATGAGGTCGGCGCGCACCATCGACACCTCGTCGATGATCAGCGTCTCGATACTGCGGAACATGGCGGCGCGGCGGCAGCGCTTCACGACTTCGGCGGTGATGAGCTGCGGCGGAAAACCGAAAAACGAGTGGATGGTCTGTCCGCCGACGTTCACGGCGGCGAGGCCGGTCGGCGCCAGCACGGCCGTTTTCTGCGGCAAGTTCACGCGCAGGCAGCGCAGAAGCGTGGATTTGCCGGTGCCTGCGCGCCCGGTGATGAACATCGCGTCGCGGCTGGCGGCGGCGTGATGGATAGCGCTGGCAAATTCATCCGACGCCTGCACGCCGGTCGGCCAGTAAAGTCTTTTTCCGGCCGCGGCCGCAGGTGAATCGAACATGGCCAAAGCAGCCCCCGAACGCCCGCCGCTGTCAAGGGTGAACTTTTTCCCGTTCGGAGGGACAACGGGCTCACGATCACGGTTGGCGCTCCCCGCCTTCGCGGTAGCGGGAAAGGATCGCCCGCACGTTAACCTTTCTACCGATCGTACCGCTTCCGGCCGCCGGTCCATAGGCATTTTAGCCTTTCTGTTCAGTTCCTGTTCTCATCTGAAGCCTAGCCTGGAAGGTGATCTGCGGCGAGCGGTGGTTGCGAGGTTACCCTCATGGAAGCTGTATCATCCGTTGCGAGATCGGGAATGACCGCTGAAAGCCGCCACACCACGGCGGCAAACGATGTCACCGCCCGGGAGGCCGCCGCGACCGCCGCCAGAGAGCGCCAGGCGGCGCAAACCGCCGCCGCCGCCGAGACCCGTCCCAGCGAGGAAAGCGGCGAGTCCCGCATGGAAGCCCGTTTCGCCGAACACAAATCGCCGCCGCGCGAAGAGCACGCCTCCAGCGCCAGATCGCATGCCGAGGCGAGCACCAAGGCCGCCGCGCAGGAAGCCGCGCAAAAGGCGAGCGAAGAACGCAGCGGCACACGCGAGCCGCCGAGCGTCGAGCAGATGTCGGCCGCGGTGCGCAAGCTTTACGATCTGCCGGAAACAGAAGCGGCCTGAGACCTCATCGATTCTCGGAAAGCAGCCGGAGGGCGGGATGGCGATCATCCCGCCCTCCGGCTTTTCTGCGCTCCGTTCAGGGCATGACGTGGCCGCGCGGACTCCGCAGAAGTAATCTGCTTGGCTTCCCGACAAAGCTCTGTGAGACCGGAGAGTGGCAAGGACCGAAAGGGATCGGACACACCCGCGTCCTGAGGCCGCAACGTTACCCCACCCGCACTTCGACCGTTTTCGACGTCACCGTCCCATCATCGTCGGTCCAGGAGAATTCGAGGCTGGACGTCTCTTCGAGCCTGAGCCTGAATTTGAGAAACGGATTGGCGGCCGTCGCCGGGAACAGGTCGGCGGCGAACACTTCGCGGCCGTTTGCCTTGCAGGCGAACCTGTTGATGATCTTGCGCGGAATGGTATTGCCGGAAGCGTCCTTGCGCACCCCCGGCTCCATGGGATGCTTGAGAAGCGTCTTCACCTCGAATACTTCGCCCGGCTTCACCGCGGCGGGCACTTTGATGCGGGGTTCTTCTGCCATTTGTCCTGATCCGGTTCTGAATTGAGCGGCCGTCAAAGGCAGCCGCCGATGGTGACCTTCACCTCGGTCCTCGCCAGGTAGAAGCTGCCGTCGCTCATCGCCGCCAGCGCATAGACGTTCTGCGTCCTGGCAAGCCGCATCCGCGCCGACACCTCCGCGACGCCGCAGCCGGGCGTGAGGTGAAAGCTGGACGCCTGGGGAAATATATTCCCATCGGCAAAGATGTGGATACCCTTCACGTAATCGCCGTCGGTCATCGGGCTGTCCACCGTCACCGTGTAAGGCACGGTCGCGCCGTTCTCGGCGACCTCCGCCATGATCAGCCTGACGCGCCCCTCTTGAGGCTCCGCGCCGTTCAAGATCGTTTTCATGGCCGCGCGGACGTCTTCCAGCGAGGCATGGGCTGGCGCCCGGAAGCCGCCGGCCATCAGCGCCGCCAGCCCCAGCCCGGCAGTTGCGAGCGCCTCGCGGCGGCTGACCTGCAGCAGAGATTTCGCCACCTTCGATCTCCTTCCTGACTTAGCGATCGCCGTTCATCGACCGATTGTCTGATTTAGGCTTATTGCTGTCCCCGGCGCCCTTCTCCCGCGGAAGGGTCTGGATATAGGCGAGGATGCCCGCCGCAGCTTCGCGCGGCAATGCGATCAGCGGCGGCATCGGTTCACCCGGATGGCCGTTGAGGATGCCATGCAGAGCGCGCCACGGATCTGACGCCGCGATCCGTCCCACGGCCGGCATCGTACGCACCTCGCGTCCCTCCGGCCCGTGACAGGCCGCACAGATCGTATCGTAATACGCCGCATAGCGGGAAGCGTCGCCGCGCGCCTTCAGCGTCTTGCCGTCAATATAGGTTTGCATGTCGATCTGGCCAAGCGCCACGAAATTGGCGAGGTCGGCCACGTCGCGCGGCGACAGAAGCCGGGCGTAGCCATGCCGTTCGTCGAGGATCTTCTCCGCGATCAGGGAAGGATCGGCGCCGGCCATACCGTTGATGCCGACAATGCCCGTCTTATGCTCCGACCGCCCGTAGACCCCGTCGCGGCCCCGGTAGTCCCAGCCATGGCACTCCTTGCAGCGCCAGGTGGTGCGGGTGTTGATCGTCTCGGGCGGCGTTCCCGGATAGGCGGGGTGCACCGTGTCCGGAACCTTGCGGCCGATTTCCTTGTACCAGGTGTCGTACAGCCGCCCGCCGCGCACGATGGACGCCAGACGGTCGCGGGGCGGAAGCGTTTGCACATAGGCCAGCGTATCCACCAGCATCGCCGGGTCGAGAACGCGCAGCGCGGGCATGGTGCCGCTCGGGTGACCGTTGAGCAGCGTGTGCAGTCCTTGCCAGGGATTACGGCGCGCGATGTCGCCGAGAGGCTGAGCCTCCGCGATCTGCTGCCCGTCATTACCGTGGCAGTTGGCGCAGATGGTCTGGAAGAACACGTTGCCGGAGGCCGCCCTGCCCTTGGCGAGGAGCGTTTCGTGGTCGATCATCGTGTCCATCGCCACGAGGCCCTCGGTCAGGAATTTCGCGAGGTCGGCTCGGTCGGCATCGTTCAGGTATTCGCCATAGCCGTGCTTCTCATCGCCGAGAATCTGCGAAAGCCGCGCCCCGGTCAGGCCCTCGATGCCAAGCAGGCCCTTCACCAGGGCGGGGCCGCCGATGCGGGACGCCGGGCCGTCCTTGCCGCGGTAATCCCAGCCGTGGCAATCGACGCAGCGCCCTGGCCGCCGCAGCGGCTTATCGCGCGACGCCTCGATCCGATGAAGGATCGTCGCGCCGACCTCCCTGATCCAGTTATCATAGAGCCTGCCGCCGCGGGCGATCCGCGCGGCCTCATGCTCGCCCGCCTCTGCGAGGGGCGCCAGCGCCAGCCAGAAGACCAGCATCCACCGAAAGCCGGCCGGGACAAACCGAGGTGAAAACAATCTCATCGCCGTTCCAATCCGGTGGTAACCAGCTCAGTCGCCCTCATACCCCGCGGGCAGTTCGTGGACGACACCTTTGTGGCAGTTGATACAGTGCTTGCCCTCCTGCTGGGCGCGCGGGTGTTTCAGCCTTGCGCGCCGCCCCTGCTCGTCAAGCTTCATGGCCGCGAAATCATGACAGCGGCGGCAGGCGCGCGATTGGGTCGCCTCCATCTGCGCCCATACCCTGCGCGCCATTTCCAGACGCCGCGCCTTGTATTTCTCCGGCGTGCCGATGGTCCCCAGGAAGTGGTGATAGACGTCCTTGGCCGCCCACAGCTTGGCCGTCAGCTTCGGGAAGAAGCTGTGCGGCACGTGGCAGTCCTGGCAGGTCACCCGCACGCCAGTGCGGTTGTTGTAGTGGAGGGTCTTCTCCAACTCGGCCAGGTTCTGCTTCATTTCATGACAGGACGTACAGAATTCGGGACTGCTCGTATGTTCGGCGAAGAGACTGAAGCCTCCCACGAACGCCGCCATGGCGAGGCCGCCGAAAAGCAGGAGCGACAGGCCGCCGAGAGCCGTCGCCGGGATCAGCATGCGGCGCAGACGTTTCAGCACAATCCCTCTCCAAATACCGGGAAACGCGAATACAACCCTCCCCGGCCGCATGCGAATACCTCAGTCCGGCAGCAGTGACGGCAATCGGGCAAGGGGGGCGGGCCGCAGTGGTCCGCCCCGTTTTCTTGTATCAGCCCCAGATATCCGCGACGATGTTATTGTACCAACTGTGCGCGTACTGAGCCTCGCGTTTGCGGGTCTCGCCGGAAGCGTCCATCGGGGAGAGGCCGCCCGCCCCCTTCACGGCGGCAATCGCGTTCTGCTCGGCGTCATAGGTGTAGACCGCCGCAACCGAGAAGGCGTAATCTTTCGCCGCAAGCGAGTAGCAGGTGTTGACGTAGGCGGGCGTGGGCGCAGGCTGGCCTCCGAGCGCCGCTGCGACAGCCGCCGCGCAGACCTTCGCCTGCGAATTGGCCGCGTAGCCCGACTTCGGCATGGCGGCGGCGTCGGAGCAATCGCCGAGCACGTGGACGCCTGCCACTTTCTTGGATTCGAACGTGCCCTTGTGCACCGGCGCCCAGTTGCCCTCGACCAGTCCCGCGTCGAACGCGATCTTCCCGGCCCTCTGCGGCGGTATGACGTTGACCACCGCCCCCTTGAACGCATCGAAATCGGTTGCGACCGACATCCCCGCCACGTCGATCTTGTCCACCTTGCCGCCTTTGGCCGCGGGCACCCATTCGATGAGGCTGTTCGGCGTGCCGTAGCCATAGAATTTCGCCCAAGCCTGCTCGAACAGCTTCTTCTTGGAGAAGGCGTCCTTGGGATCGAGGATGATGATCTTGGATTTGGGCTTGTGCGCCTTGAGATAGGACGCGATCAGGCTGGCCCGCTCATACGGTCCGGGCGGACAGCGGAACGGATTCGGCGGCGCCACGATGACGACGACGCCGCCATCGTCCATCGCTTCGAGCTGCTTGCGCAGGAGCGCCGTCTGCGGACCGGCCTTCCACGCATGCGGCATCTTCTCGTAGGCGGCCTCGCTGTATCCGGGGATGGCGTCGGCCATGATGTCAATACCGGGCGCGACGATGCAGCGGTCGAAAGCGAATTTCTGCCCGCCCTTGGTGGCAACCGTCTTGCCGGCGCCGTCGATGCCGGTGACCAGATCGTGCACCACTTTGACGCCGTGCTTCGTCAGGCCGTCATAGCCGACCGCAATGCCGTCCAGCGTGCGGTCGCCGGAGAGCACCTCGTTGCTCATGAAGCAGGTGTGGTAGGCTTTGTTGGCCTCGATCAGCGTCACCTCGATGGCAGGATCGGCGCGGCGAAGATATTTCGCGGCCGTGGCCCCGCCCGGGCCGCCGCCGACGATGACGACCTTGCCGCCCGCCGCGCGGGCGATATGCGGCGCGGAGAGCATACCGGCTGCGGCGGAAGCGCTGGCCAGCGTCAGAAATGTGCGGCGATTGATCGTGGTCATGTTCTTCGCTCCCCCCATTATTATTTCACGCTGGCGTAGTAGTGCAGGATCGGCTGGAAGGCTTCCACCCCGCCCTGCTCGGCGATCAGCTTGTCGTATTTCTGCTTTTGCCGCCGTTCCAACTCGCGCCTTCCGTCGAGAAAATCGGCGAGCGCCATCTGCATGTAGGGGAGCCACTGCCCCGCCAGCACGCCGACGCCCTCGCCGACCTTGCCCTCCTCCTCATGGCATGACGAACAGTATTTTTTGGCCAGCTCCTTGCCGTTCTTGATCTTGGCGGCGTCGACCGTCTGGAAGGTGCGCACGAACGGCTTGGTCTCGAAATAGCTGGCCATCGCTTCGATATCGGCGTCCGAATAGCCCTTGGCGATCCGGTCCATGACTGTGGCGGGCCGCTTACCGGACTTGAAGTCCTTCATCGACACGATGAAATAGTCCTTGGAAAGCGAAGCGATGGTCGGCGAAACCGGCCCGCGGCTGGAACCGTCCGTGCCATGACACCCGGCGCAGGTATTGGCCATCATTTCGGCCTTGCCGCCGTCGGCCGCCATGGCAGGTCCGGCAATGACAGCCGCCCCGAGCAATACCGCAGCGCCTGCGAATCGATGAAAACCCGATGTCGTCATGAGCTATCCCCTCATTTTGGCGTTTCATCCTCCGTCCAAGCCACTGCCGGGCGAGGTACGGTTATTTTTTTGCTTGCGGGAAATGCTTCCCGATACCTGTCGAAACCTT
>JBNKDX010000102.1:0-7362 GCA_050288485.1 Rhodomicrobiaceae bacterium
CGCGCGCTGCGCGGTCGTAACGGACGAGACGGTCGCGAGCCTGCATCTGCACGAACTCGCGCTGAGCCTCATCGGCGCAGGCGTGACCTTCAGCGAGATCGTCCTGCCGCCGGGAGAGGGGACGAAGACCTTCTCGCGCCTGACCGACTTGTGCAACACGCTCCTGGACCACGAACTCGAACGCGGGGATGTCGTCATCGCCTTCGGCGGCGGCGTCGTCGGCGACATCGCCGGGTTCGCGGCGTCCATTTTCAAGCGCGGCGTGCGGCTGGTGCAGATCCCGACGACGCTTCTCGCCCAGGTCGATTCCTCGGTCGGCGGCAAGACCGGCATCAACACGCGGCACGGCAAGAACCTCATCGGCACGTTCCACCAGCCGAGCCTGGTGATCGCCGATACCGAGGTTCTCTCCACCCTCGACGCCCGCGAGTTCCGCAACGGCTATGCCGAGGTGGTGAAATACGGCCTCATCGGCGACGCGGCCTTTTTTGAATGGCTTGAGAAGAACGTCGTTGATGTTTTTAGCGGCGCCGGGACCGCGCGCATCCACGCCATCGAGCAATCCTGCAAGGCAAAGGCGGCCATCGTCGTCGCCGACGAGCGCGAGGCGGGCCAGCGCGCGCTCCTCAATTTCGGCCACACTTTCGGCCACGCGCTGGAGGCCTGGGCAGGCTATTCGGCGCGGCTCAAACATGGTGAAGCTGTGGCCATCGGCATGGTGCTGGCAACGGAATTGTCGGAGCAGATGGGCTTCTGCCCGAAGGGCGCCGGAGCACGTGTCGTCGCGCATCTCAGGACGGCGGGGCTCCCCACGTCGATTGCCGAACTGGCCGGAAGGACGGGTGGCGAGATTCCCTCGGCGCACGAAGTCATGAGCCTCATGACCCAGGACAAGAAAGTTAAGGCGGGGCACGTGACCTTCGTCCTTCTGCGCGGGATCGGCGAGGCGTTCGTCTCCGACGATGTCGAGCCCGACCAGTTGCAGGCCTTCCTGGAGCCCCGTTGCCGGATGTGACCGCAGGGCGGCGGCCCCGGCGATCTTCACGCTAGCCCAGCAAATCCGTGGACAAAACGGCGGTCTGGCATTAACAGAAGTTTCATGCTGAGACGCCTGTACAACTGGACGATGGAGTTTGCCGGGCACCGCCGCGCCAATGTCGCGCTGGCGGGCGTTTCCTTCTCGGAAAGCTCGTTTTTCCCCATCCCGCCGGACGTGCTGCTCATCCCGATGGTGCTCGCCCGGCGCGACAAGGCGTGGCAGCTCGCGGGCGTGTGCACGCTGGCCTCGATTTTGGGCGGCCTGCTCGGATACGCCATCGGCGCGATGCTGTACGACACGCTCGGCCTGTGGCTGATGAAGCTTTACGGCTACACCGATCAGGTCGAGGCGTTCCGCGCGTCCTACGCGAAATGGGGGGCGGCGATCATCCTCATCAAGGGCCTGCTGCCGATCCCTTACAAGATCGTCACCATCGCCAGCGGCTTTGCGGGCTACGACGTGTTCGCCTTCGTGATCCTGTCGGCAATCACGCGCGGCGCGCGGTTCTACGGCGAAGCGTGGGCGCTGAGGCATTACGGCGAGCCGGTGCGCGCGTTTCTGGAGCACCGTCTGGAGCTGGTGACGAGCGTGGCCGCCATCGTCATCGTCAGCGGGTTCGTACTGGTCAAATACGTGATTTAAGGTGAAGCGGGGGCGCCTTCGGGGACGCGCCCGGTTCAGGTATTTTTTTGCGTCTGGATGCCCGTCTCACGGCCACGGGGGCCAGATATCGAGCGGGCGGCATCCGGCCATTCCAGCCTCGCGCCATTCCGGCGCCTTAAGGTGTGGTTCAGGAGATTCGTTCCAGGCTTGCCGCGTTTCCCGCCCCGGGGCATCCCGAGCCATCATTCGGAAGGAACCATGTCCATGAGCAATCTGACTACCGCGATACGGGCGGGGCTGCCGGGCGCTTTCGGCCCGCGCGAGACCGCCCTGGCCATCGCTGCCTTCAGCGTGTTGGCGCTCGCCTCGGCGCTCGCCCTTGAGCATATCGGCGGCCTGCGTCCCTGCCATCTGTGTCTCGAAGAGCGCATCCCCTATTACATCGCCGCGCCGCTGGCCGTCGCGGCCTTTTTTCTCGCCCGGCAGATGCCCGCCGCCACACGCGCTCTCCTCGCCGTTATCACCCTGGCCTTCGTCTACAATGCCGGCCTGGGCGTTTATCACTGCGGCGTCGAATGGCGCTGGTGGCCCGGGCCGGACAGTTGCACAGGGCTGGGAACGATCGCCTCCAACCCGCAGGATCTGATGAAGAGCCTAGCCAAAGGCGGCGGCGTCGTTGTGCGCTGCGACGAGGCGCCGTTGCGTATCCTCGGGCTGTCGCTGGCGGCCTATGGCGCGCTGCTGTCGGCGTTCCTGGCCCTCCTGGCCGGTGCCGGCGCCCTCGGCGTCGATCTGGCGGCATGGCTGCGGACGCTCATCCCGCCGGGCCACAGCCATGCCGGACAGCAAACGCGCTGAGGAAAGCGGTCCTCGGGGCGGCAACCCGCTCTACGTGTTATCCGCAGGCTTTTCCCGTGCCCTGCCTTTTGTCTGCCTCAACTTCGTAGTAGTATCCCGCATTTTCCAAGGAGGCGGGAGCATTCCATGTCAAACGATCAGCCACGGCCGAGGCAACGCTACAGCCGTTTTTCGAGGGCGGAGGCCGCGCCTCCCCAGCGGTCTGCTGAGCCGAGCCTGGAAGAAATCGCCGCCCGTGCGCTGAACAAGCCCCGCGCGACCACCGCGCGCGACATGCACTCCGAGAGCAACGGCCACCAGCCGACACCGCCTCCCATGGCCGACCTGGACGAGCTGATGCCCGAGCCGCAACACGCCTTCACCGGGCCGGGCAGTCTCGCACCGGCACCGCGCGAGATCGTCCCGCCGCCGCGCGAGGCTCGCCCGTCCCCCGTTTCACCGCCCGTTACGCGCCGCATAGCCGAGTTACGGCCCGCAGAGCCGGCGACGGCGACGAAACCGAAGGAGCCCGCCGCCGAGATCATCCCAGAGCTGGTGACCGGCATCCCTGAGCCGTTGGCTACCTTTGAAAAAACCGCCGAGCCCGAGCCGCCCGTCCAGGAGAAGGCTCCCACGCCCAAACCGGAAAAAGCGGCGAAGACGAAACCTCCCAAGGAAAAACGCCAGGGCCCGAGCATCGCCAGCCGTGCGCTCGTCCATGCCCGGAACAAGACGCTCCCCGCCATAACCCGGGCCGCAAGCCACGGCGCGCTGTGGGTGGCGCACAATCTGCGCCGCCGCGAACTGCGCAAGCGCTATGGCGAGGCACTCGTCTTTGCCCACAATCGCGTGCTTGACCGGCGGTTGGAACAGCTCTTTTTCGTGCCGACGCTGACATCGGCCTGCGTCGCGCCCGTGCCCGACCGTCCCATTCTCTATGACGGTCCCGTCCCCGGCGCCGTGTTCGACTGGGCGATGTCGTTCCTGCCCAAGGATTTGCGCGAATACGCCTTCGTCGATTTCCGCGCCGGGCACGGCCGCCCGATGCTGCTGGCCGCAAAGTATGATTTCGACCGCATCATCGGTTTCGAGTTCGACGAGCAGCGCTTCGACGATCTGCAGATGAACGTCGCGCATTATCCGCGCTCGCTGATGACCTGCCGCAACATCGACTGTTACCGCGGCGACCTTGACGGCATCACCATTCCCGATCAGCCGAGCGTACTGTATTTCCAGGCGGCGTGGCGGGAGGACATGATCCCCGGCGTCATGGATTACGTCCGCGAGACCTACCGGCAGAGCCCGCGCCCGCTCTATATCGTGCTGGAAAACGCCGATGACAGCCTGGCGCTCGACTCGGACGGTATCTTCATGCGTCTCGAACCGGCCCTGGCGGAACAGCTGAAGCTCCGGCTGCTCAGCCCGATGGAGTTTCAGGTCTACCGCACGAACGCCTGAGGGCGCCCGCACGGATCGCGAATATCCAGCGCCGGGTTTCACGTCTCGCGATTCTTTCGCAGTTTCCGGCTGCATGCATCCCATTGCGAGTGCAGCGTTAGGCATTGAGCGCTAATCTTCGGCTCAGCGGCCGAGGAGATCATCGTGAGCGCGCTCACACTATGCCTGTGCGGCGACGTGATGCTTGGGCGGGGCGTGGATCAGATCATGCCCTTCCCCGGCGATCCGCGCATATACGAGCATTTGCTGTCATCAACGCTCTCCTATGTCGCACTGGCCGAGCGCAGGAACGGGCCAATTCCCCGGCGCTGCCCGCCCGGCTATGTGTGGGGTGACGCGCTGGAGGACATCGCCCGCTTTCACCCGCAGGCCCGCATCATCAACCTCGAAACCTCGATCACCACGAGCCGGACGCCGATCCCGAAGGGCATCAATTACAAGATGGCGCCGCGCAACGCCGCCTGCCTCAAGGCGTTCGCCGCCGATGCCTGTGTGCTCGCCAACAATCACGTCCTGGACTGGGGCCGCGAGGGGCTGATCGAGACGCTTGAGGCGCTGGAGGGCCTCGGCGTGCCTTACGCAGGCGCGGGGCGGGACACAGAGGCCGCCGCGGCTCCCGCCGTTCTCGGCCCGGAGGAGACGCGGCGCGTCCTCGTTTTCGCCTTGGGGCACGAATCGAGCGGCATTCCCCGCGATTGGGCGGCGGGCGAGACGGCGCCCGGGATCGCGCTCCTGCCCGATCTGTCGCCTGCGACGGCTGCGGCCGTTGCGTCGCGCATCAACGCCTTCCGCCGTCCCGGCGATCTCGCCGTGGTCTCGATCCATTGGGGCTCGAACTGGGGCTACCGTGTCCCTGAGCATCAACAAGCTTTTGCGCTAACACTCATCGACGCGGGCGCCTGCGACGTGCTTCACGGCCACTCCTCGCACCACCCGCGGCCCATCGAAATATATCAGGGGCGGCCGATCCTCTATGGCTGTGGAGATTTTATCAATGATTACGAGGGGATCGAGGGCTATGAGACGTTCCGCGGCGACCTAACGCTCGCTTATCTGCCGCGGTTCGGGGAAGACAACGTCCTCGAAGCTCTGACGCTGCTGCCCTTCCGCATCCGCCGCTTCCGGCTGCAGCGCGCGGAGGCGGAGGAAGCCGCGTGGCTGCAGGCCACGCTCGACCGCGAGAGCGCTCCCTTCGGCACACGCATCGCTCTCGAAGCCGATGGCCGCCTTGCCGCGAGTTGGCCCCGTTGAACCTCCTTAAAGCTTCCCTTCTTATCCTCCGACATATTCCTTTGGGGGAGACGAGGAGGACGAGTTGGCTACCTTCGCGCGGCTTGCGCCCCCCTTGCGGCGCCTGTTCATCCGCTTCGACGAAGCCGAGGCGGCGGACGCCACGCTCCGGACAGCTCACGGTTACTGGAACATGAAGCGGGACGCCCATGTTCTGCCGCGCCTGGCCGACATCAGCCTCGACGAACTCATTGCCTACAAGGCGCGCCTGTTCCTTTTCGAAAAGCACGCTGACGACGATTGGAGCCTGCGCTTCGCGGGCGACCGGGTGCGCGACGGCTTCGTCTCCCGTAACGGCTGGCCGCGGCTTTCCTCGCTCACCGACCGGCGCATGGCGGTCCGTCTCCGCCGCCTGTTCCGCTATGTCGAGGACAGGGCGATGCCGGTTTCGGCCACTTTCACGACGCATGGCCGCAGCGTCGAGATCTTTGCGGCGCCGCTCGCCACCACCCGTCACAAGGTCGGCGCCATCCTTGGCGGTCTCGCCAAAGCCTGACCGGCACAGCCGCCTGTCTTCGCGAGCCGTTCCGGTCAGGGTTGACGAAGAGAGAAAACGCAATGCGCCGGGCGGCGCGCCCTGGCCTCCTCTGTATTGCACCAGAAAATCGCGGGCGATCGCCCCTCGCGGCGATCTGACACCCCGCTAATGCAGCAGTTTCGGCTCCTTGCCGCTAATGCGCCGGAAACGCCTCTCGTACCGTCGCTCCTGACCGGCGGTGATGGAAATCAACTGGCTGAGCGGAGTTTGCCTTATCTCTTCTTCCGTCCGCGAAATGAAGAGTTCGGCATGCAGCAGCCCGTCGCCTTCCTTGCCGGCGGGGCTTATGCCCATGGCGTTCAGCCGCTTGATCGTCGCGTCCATTTCCTGACGCGAGTGGAAGCGCCGTTGCACGAAGGTGATGCCCTCCACTTTTTCCGTAATGAGCCCGTGGTGCTCGAGTTCGGCGGCAACCGCGTCGAAGGAGTACATGCGGAGCACGAACGAGGCGACCACGGGTGGTTTCCTGCGCCTGTCGGTTTGACAACGCATGATTTGTGCAAATGTGCGATGCGAGATGTACCCCACACATCCCGTCGAAATGATCAGGTCGGCATCCTTCAGTGCGCTTCGTTCAGCTTCGTTCGGCGCGCTGTTTTCCAGGTTGGTGTTCACTGCGTCCTTGAGCAGCCCAACACTTTTTGCGTACGATGTCGCAGGCCGCGAGGTGTCTATGCCTATAAACTCGGCGTCGCACAGTTTCGGCCAAGATGCGAAGTAACTCCGGTCGAGATCCTTTAGCTTATCCGAGGAGACGCCGTACATATGCGGGCACGAATACCGCTGCGTCAGGCGCTGGATATCGAACGGATGCTGTACCAAAGCGCTGTTGATGCCATAGGAACACCCGACATCCAGCACTTTCACTGGCTCACCTTGCAACGCTGCGCGCGCATTGATGAGTGAACGGAACGGAGTCTTTGCAAGATCTGGGATAACATAGTCAAGACCACACAAGACCCGGAAGTATTCACGCGGATCAGATTCTCGATAAATGTCATCGAAATCGGCCTTGCCGGAGCTGCCAACTGCAACGTCGGTGCCGAGAATACTCATTTCACCTCCTTTTCCGCTTGCGGGCGGACATAAACCTCCGAGATTTGACACGGTTTACAAAAACCGCAGTTTAGACATTACGTGGACAAAATGATCGTGTCCACCCCGCCGCATTCATTTTGCATTAAGGCTTGCCCGTTGCGAGGGGCACGAACGGTCTCTTTGCAGTTGCTATACTTAGCGCTTAGCGGCAGCCGGGCGCCTCCGTGTGCGGCATATCAGCCGATGTTAACGTTGACGCCTCCGGCGTGGTGTTCCGCGCTCAGAATGTGGCCCCATTTCGTCAAGAGACGGCTTGTGCGGCCTCGCCATCGGGTCGCCGCCGCGTCCGTGCGTGCCGGGCCTGCCCGCGCTACTTCGAGGCCGGGGACGGGCGCCGCCGGAGCGCGCCTCCACCTCCTCCTGGCGCGCTAAGGGATCGTCCGCCACCGCGAGTTCCACGTCGCGCAGGCGTTTGACCTCGTCGCGCAGGCGGGCGGCTTCCTCGAACTCCAGATTGGCGGCGTGCTCGCGCATCCGCTTCTCCATGTCCTCGATAACC
>JBNKDX010000103.1:0-286 GCA_050288485.1 Rhodomicrobiaceae bacterium
AAACACAGTGAAACACCGCCCTGACGCACGGCCTCGGTGTGCAGCAAGAACAAAACACGGGATATTTCATGGAAATCGACCTCGTTAAGGACTACTACGGCAAGATCCTGCGCGGATCGGACGACCTGAAGACCAAGGCGTGCTGCACCCCCGACAACATGCCCGAGCGCGTGAGGCAGCTTCTCGTCAATGTCCACGAGGAGGTTCTCGCCAAATATTACGGCTGCGGCCTCGTCATGCCGGAGCTGCTGGAGGGCACGCGGATCCTCGATCTCGGCTGTGGTTC
>JBNKDX010000103.1:296-7312 GCA_050288485.1 Rhodomicrobiaceae bacterium
CGGGCGCGACTTCTATGCGCTGGCGCAGATTGCCGGAGCAGATGGCGAGGTGGTCGGCGTGGATATGACGCCGGAGCAGTTGGAGACGGCGCGCGCGCATGTCGGCTGGCATATGAGCCGGTTCGGCTTCGCGCGGCCGAACGTGACCTTCCTGCAGGGCTACATCGAGATGCTCGACCGGCTGGAGCTGCCGCCCGCGAGTTTCGACGTCATCGTCTCCAACTGCGTGGTCAACCTCTCCATCGACAAGCCCGCCGTGTTCCGCAGCGCGTTCGACTTGCTGAAGCCCGGCGGAGAGTTCTATTTCGCCGATGTCTACGCCGACCGGCGGCTGCCGCCGGAGGCGAAGGACGACCCGGTCATCTACGGCGAATGCCTTGGCGGCGCGCTGTATTGGAACGATTTCCTGGCCATCGCCAGGGCGGCGGGCTTCGGCGATCCCCGCCTTGTCGCCAGCCGCCCGCTGGAGATCACCGACCCCGCCATTGCGGCGAAGCTCGGCGAGGCGCGCTTTTACTCCGCGACCTGCCGGCTGTTCAAAATACCCGCGCTGGAGCCCGCTTGCGAAGACTACGGACAGGCCGTCATCTATCGCGGCACGATCCCCGAGGCCCCGCACGCCTTCGAACTCGACAATCACCACCGCATCGAGACGGGCCGGGTCTTTCCGGTCTGCGGCAACACCTGGCGGATACTGAATGAGACGCGGTTCGCGTCCCATTTCGAGTTCATCGGCGACTTCTCACGCCATTACGGCATCTTCCCCGGCTGCAGGACGAATATCCCCTTCGCGACGGAGAGCGAAGAGCAGGCGGCCGGGCCCGCCTGCTGCTGACAACGACCGTCAGGGGGAAACCGGGCTGGATTCGCCAGTTCACGCAGTTCGACGCCGACACGGGCAAGTAGCGCCCCCTCACCCGTCGCCGCGCGACACACCGCATGCTCCGCCGCCCAGCACGCAGAACGTCGCGCAGTATTTGTGAGCGAGCGGCGCCGGGCGGACGGCCTCGGCCAGCGTCACGCCAAGCTCGAAACGCGCATCGTAAGGCAGCAGCGTGCAGGCAAGGACGGCGGGCTGCGCCGCGCCACGCCGCTTCACGACCATGCGCGCATTCGCGCACATCACGTCGCCGGGCGATTTGTGCAGGATGCCCCAGCAGGCCTCCGTGATCTCCGGCGGATCGGCGGAGGGCGTCATTTCCGGCAGCAGGATGAGGGCCTGCGGATCGGCTGCGTCAATCGCGACGCCGCGCTCGGCGAACAGCCGCGCATAGCCCTTCCGCAAGGCCGCGTCATCGTCGCCCGAGAGGAAACGTCCCGCGACCTCCACCGTCACACCGACCCCGGACAACCACTCCAAACTGTCCAGCGCCTGCGCAAAAGCGCCCTCCCCCCGCTCCGCGTCATGGACCTCGGCGCGCCAGTCGTCGAGCGACACGCGCAGGCGCATCCGGCGGCCGTGAGCCGCGGCAAGCGCGGCGATCTGCGTCTTTCGCCGCATCATCGGCTTCATGGCGTTGGTGAGCGTGAGCGTCTCGAATCCGCGCGACAGGGTCTCGCCCAGGATCGCCGGGAAATGCCGGTTCATGAAAGGCTCGCCGCCGGTGAAGCCGATCAGGCGGACGGGCAGCTCGTCGCGCGAGATTTCATCGAGATAGCGCGTCACGTCGGCGGGCGTGAGATAGGCCAGCCGGCGGTTTTTCGGCGAACTTTCGATGTAGCAGTTGGCGCAGGCGATGTTGCACAGCGTCCCGGTGTTGAACCACAGCGTCTCCAGCGCCCGGAGCGGAACGGAAGCGCGGCGCTCGCCTTTCGCCGTCCATTGCGGATCGGAGAATTTCAGACGCAAATGGGTGGGGGGAGCGCCCGGCACGGGTTCATCCAGCATGCGTGTGGTCCTGCTCTGTGGCCGCCTGTTCAGAAGCCTGAGTTCGCGCGCGGCGGCCAAAACGTTACGCGCCGGTTTCGCCGCCGCCGGCTGTCGCGCGGCGGCGATGGGAGGGAGGAGAGGCGCAGGCCCCGTCGTCGATGACTTCCGAGCATGGCGTCCTATGGATTCGGAGCTTGGAAAGCGATTGCAACTGTAAAGCTAGAACGCAATCAGCGCGTGACACGGCACGTCGAGCGCCTTCAGCTTGGCGGCGCCGCCCAAGTCCGGCAGATCGATCACGAAGGCCGCACCCGCCGCGATGCCGCCAACGCGCCGGACGAGCCTGACCGCTGCTTCCGCCGTACCGCCCGTGGCGATGAGATCGTCCACGATCAGAATGCGCTCGCCAGCGCGGATGGCGTCGTCGTGGATTTCGATCACATCGACGCCGTATTCGAGCTGGTAATCCTGCCCGACAACCTTGCCCGGCAGCTTGCCTTTTTTGCGCAACGGGACGAACCCCGTGCCGAGCCTGTCCGCGACGGCGCCGCCAAGGATGAAGCCGCGCGCTTCGATCCCGACCACGGCCTCAATCCCCGCTGCATGAAATGGTTCGGTCAGCCGCTCGACACAGGCGCGCAAACCGGCGGCGTCTTTCAGAAGCGTCGTAACATCGCGGAACATGATTCCTTCGATGGGGTAGTCGGGAATCGTTCGAACCAGCGATTTCAGGTCGAGTTCCACTTTTTGCGTCATCATCAGCTCCCTGCATTTCCATAACCCAATGGCCGACCGTCACATTTCGGTCCAATTACGGGGTGTTCGCCCCTTTTGAGCCATTATAGAGCCAAATGGTCACATATTGGGCCGATAATTCTCGTTGACGTCGAACTCGGATCGAAATTTCCCCCGAGCATGCCCTTCGGTGATCGGGCATCAGAAGAACCATACGCGGAGCTTTGCCGCAAGGCTTCTGGACGCCGGGATCGAACGATGGGGGTTTACATGTTGAAAACAGCTTCTGTTGCTACGCTCGCGCTTGCGCTGACCGCTTCGGGTGCCTGGGCGGATGGGCTGCTCTCGCTGAAGGACGCGCCGGCGGCTTTCGGTTGGGGTGGCATGTATCTGGGCGGCACTCTCGGATATGGCTGGGGCAGCTCCGATTCAACCTACGGCACCCCCCAGAATGGCCACGCAGGGAACAATAATCATCAGGACAGAGTGCATGATGATCCCGACGGTCTCCTGGGAGGTATTACACTCGGCTATAACCACCAAATCAATGACCGATGGGTGATCGGCGTTGAAGGCGATCTCAGCATGGCCGACATCAGCGGCGCTGAGCATCGGAAACTTGGTAACGACGTCGGCTGGGACAACCATTACTGGGAATCCGGGTGGGGCGGGCTTTTCACCCTGCGTGGCCGTGTCGGCTATGATCTGTCCGGAAACCTGCTCTATCTGACTGCTGGTCTCGCGGCGGTCGACTCCAACGAATACATTCATGGTGACGAGAACGACCAGGCGAGCGACAACAGGGGCTGGCGTGGCGGCTATGTCCTCGGCTTTGGTGTCGAGCGTCAGTTCAACGAACGCTGGTCGGGCAAGATTGAGTATCTGCATGTCGGGCTTTCCGACAGGCACGGTACGTCGTTGCAAGGAGATCCTTACACCTTCGAGAACGATCTCGACGTTATCCGAGTGGGTGTGAACTACAAGCTCCACTAAGGCGCGTCACGCGCCAGTGGCCCGCAAAGCCCGTTCCGGATGGCCGCAGGGCGCGTCCAGGACAACGTTCTACGATAGTGCGTATAGCGCGGCTGGGAGATCTCTCCCTGCCGCCTTTGTGCGTTGTTTGCGCATATAAGCCCCGCCCACCTATGGCAGGAATGCATCGGCAATTATCCTTAAGTAGAGGATAACCGGCCGTCACATTGCGGGGCGCGATTCTCTGTGTCATCATCTTCCAATGAAGCATGACACCGAAAAACCAGTCACACGCATCCTTTTCGTATGTCTCGGGAATATCTGCCGTTCGCCGATGGCTGAAGGCATGTTCCGGCACATTGCGCAGCAGGCAGGCGCGAGCGGCGGCTTCATCGTTGACTCCGCCGGTCTTGGAAGCTGGCATGTCGGGCACCCGCCGGACGAGCGGGCGCAGGAGGCGCTGGACGCGAGGGGGATTGAGATCTCCGACCTTCGCGCCCGGCAAGTGGTTCCGGCCGACTTCGACCGGTTCGACCTTATCCTGGCTATGGATCGCTCCAACCGCCAGGGCCTCATGAAGCTGGTGCCGAAGGACAAGCAGCACAAAATCCACCTGTTCCTGGAATACGCGCCGCATCTGGGCGTCCGCGAGGTTCCCGATCCTTATTTCGGGGGGGTGGAAGGCTTCGACTATGTCTGCCAGCTCGTGGATACGGCCTGCCGCGGCCTGCTGCGTAGCCTGACCGCGAAGCCTCATGCGGCTCCCGCCGCGCGGCCGCTGGCGCCGCTCAACGGATAGGCGGCCTCGACGACGTACGGACCGCCGCCGTGATTGGCGCGCGACGAGAGGAGTACGAACCGGCCGACGAGCCATGGCTCCGTCGCGAAGCCGCCGTAGTACGACAGATACTCCGCGACCGCCTTCGGGCGCGCATCGCGCAGTCGGGCGAGCGTCATGTGCGGTGTGTAGTTGCGCGTTTCCGGCGGCAGACCGGCGAGCCGCGCCGCGCGTTCGTTGGCCTTCTGCAGCCTTAGCAGCGCCTCGGACAGGCTCAGGGCCGCCCAGACCTCGCGCGGCCTGTTACCGCCAAAACTCCCCAGCCCGCTGAAAGACAGCTCGAAAGCATCGAACCGGATCTCCGACAGCGCCGCCACAAAGCCCCTGGCGGCCTCATCATCGATGTCGCCCGCAAAGCGCAGCGTAATGTGGTAGTTCTCCGGATCGACCCAGCGCGCACCCGCCAGCTTTCCGCGGAGCATGGAGAGACGGGCGACCATTTCGGGGGGGATTTCGAGGGCGGTGAAGAGTCTCGGCATGGCGCGCCTCCGGAACGATTTGGTGCAAAACTATGGATGGCGGAGATGAAAATCGGATGACTGTGCTCGCGGCGTTAAGAACCTCCTCATTCAGTTTAATCAGGTTTTGCCTGAGAGACCAACGTTCGCTCCGGGACTCCCAAGAGGACGGATATCCCATATGGCGGTTTTGCGTGATTGCCGCAACCTTGCCCGCAACAGGGGAAACTGCAGAGCATGGATGAAACGCCGTTCTGGAAGCGCAAGCGTCTCGATGAGATGACGCCGGACGAATGGGAGTCGCTCTGCGACGGCTGCGGGCGCTGTTGCCTCGTCAAGCTGGAGGACGAGGACAGCGGCGACATCGTTCATACGCGCGTGGCCTGCGTGCTTCTGAACATCGGCACGTGCCGCTGCACCGATTACGCGCGCCGCCGTGAGCAGGTGCCGGACTGCGTGCAGCTCACGCCCGAAGGCGCCGCCACGCTGCCCTGGCTACCTGAGACCTGCGCCTACCGTCTGCTTGCGGCGGGCGGCGATCTCGACTGGTGGCATCCTCTGGTGGCGGGCGACGCGAATGCCGTGCACGAGGCGGGCGTCTCCATCCGCCGCTATGCCATAAGCGAGAGCCAGGTGAAGGACGGAAAATACGAGCGCTTTCTGCTCAAGTGGAAGTGAGGAGACACGCCTCGCCTTCAGCGCGGCCCGCACCGCAGCTTGACGCAGCAGCGCCCCCTGCGCCGCACGCAGACCGGGCGCATGCCGGTTCTGCACTTGGCGACGAAGACCGGCGGACAGCGCGCAACGGGGGGCTTCGCGATGCCCGGCACGGCCTCCGCCGCCGAAAGCACGAGGGGAACGAACGCTACGGCGGCCGCGACCTTGGCCATGGCCGGAAGGCGGGGTAATGTTCGGCAGGTTCCCGCTGCATGCATTCCGTGGTCCCCCGCGCGAGGACGGCCCTCCCTGGGCCGTCACATATGGGTCGCGGCGGCCGGGGAAACGGTTCACGGGCGAGGAGATGAAATTCAGGCGCCGCAGAACTCTTGAAGCGCAGGCTGGAAAACCCCGGGCAAGCAGGACCGGAAGCGCAGGAAGGTCTCGCGTATCGCCGGCATATGCGCCATAATGGCCGTCAAGAAAGGTCATGAAACGGGGAGCTTGCTCTCCGCGGCCCGATCTTCGCCCGGACGCCACAACGGCTTCGCATTCGTGATAGATGGTGCCTCCCTGGTGTTGCCGTGCTATTGCCATTATCAGTGTTTTCCCGGATCGGCGACGGCTGGGAAAGGTTGAGATCTTCACTTCGGTTCAGACACAATGATGATTGACCGCGTATGAGACGGAAAGCCCCGTTTTCTGTTTATGTGGTAGCGTTCATAGGGCTTCTGCTGCCTCCGCTCGCTTTCGTTGCGGTCCTGCCGTCGGTCATCAACACCGCGCCGGCGCGGGCGCGGCTGCTCGCGGAGTTGAAAGACTGGAGCGGCGGCGAGGTCAGTATCGCGGGCGCCGTGTCGATCGACAGCTTTTTCTCCATATCGGTCGAAGTGCGGGATGTGGAAATCAGGAAATTAAAAAGCCTGCCGCAGATAGATGGCATCAAGGCCGGGAAGATCGTTGCGCGTATATCTTCGTTCGACCTGCTGATAGGCAATGTGGATTTCGACAAGATCAAGATCTACGATGCGGCTGTTAGAGTTGAAGCTGCCGATGTCCGTACGGCGGCGACATCGCTCGTGGCGATGCTGTCCGGCGCACGCGGAACGTCTTTCGCGGCTTTCGGCGTCGAGAACACCGTGGTCGCCGTAAGTGGCGGTCCCGGCAAGCCGTTCCGGTCCTTGCATGTTGACAATGCCTGGATCTCGCTGGACCGGGGTACCGGCCAGATCGACGCTAACGGCAGCGTGCGCTGGGCAGATGAGACGGTCAATTTCGTCGCGCGCCAGAGTCTTGCCGCTGCCGGTCCCGATGTGCGCCGCCCCCTGAAAGTGCAGATCGAAAGCGGCATTCTGAGCGGCGCGTTCGAGGGCGAAATGGCTGTGGCCGGGGCCTGGGAAGCGAAAGGCTCGGTGGGTGCGCAGACGCCGGATATCGAGCGGCTGGCGGTTTGGCTCGGCTTCTCAAGCGCCGGTCTCGCGCCAGC
>JBNKDX010000104.1:0-7311 GCA_050288485.1 Rhodomicrobiaceae bacterium
CGGGGATGGACGCCGCGTCGAGCTTGTTCTCCGCGACGGCCTTGCGCACTGCGGGCGACAGCGTTTCAGCGGCTGCGGTCTTCGGCGCCGGGGCCTTGGCCGCTTCTTTCACAGGCTCTTTAGCCTTCGGCGCTTCGGCTTTCTTTCCGCCGCCGTTGGAAGGCGCCGCCACGCCCGCGCCTTCGCCGATCGACCCGAGCAGCGCGCCGACGCCGACCGTCTCCCCCTCCGCGACCAGGATTTCCGAAATCACGCCCGCTGACGGCGCGTTGACCTCCAGCGTGACCTTGTCCGTCTCCAGCTCCACGAGCGGTTCATCGGCGTTCACCGCGTCGCCGGGCTTCTTGTACCACTTGCCGACGATCGCCTCGGTCACCGACTCGCCCAGTACCGGCACACGTATCTCTGTAGCCATACAATTCAGCCCTTCAAAATATGAAGGCCGCGAGGGCGAACCCGGCGGCCTTTGTCGTCTTTACAGCGTCAGCGCCTGATCCAGGAACGCCCGAAGCTCCGCCAGGTGCTTGCTCATCAAGCCGGTCGCGGTTGCGGCCGAAGCCGGGCGGCCGACATAGCGCGGGCGTCGGTGGCCGATGTTGATGTGGTCGAGCACCCACTCGATGTTGGCCTCAATGAAGCTCCACGCGCCCATGTTCTTCGGCTCTTCCTGGCACCAGACGATTTCGGCGTTCGGAAAGCGGCTGAGTTCCTGGATGAGGGTGCGCGCCGGGAACGGGTAGAGCTGTTCGAGCCGCAGAAGATAGATGTCGTCGATCTTGCGGCTCTCGCGTTCCTCGAACAGATCGAAATAGACCTTGCCCGAGCACAGCACGACGCGCTTGATTTCGTGGTCCGGCGCCAGCTCCATCTGGCTGTGGCCGACCTGCGCGCCGTCCCACAACACGCGGTGGAAGGTGTTGGTGGGCAGGAAGTCCTCGATTTCCGAAACCACGCGCTTGTGGCGCAGGAGCGATTTCGGCGTCATCAGTATGAGCGGCTTCCTAAATTTGCGATGCATTTGCCGCCGCAGGATATGGAAATAATTGGCTGGCGTGGTGCAGTTCGCCACCTGCCAGTTGTCCTCGGCGCACAGCTGGAGATAACGCTCCAGACGCGCGGAGGAATGCTCCGGCCCCTGGCCCTCGTAGCCGTGCGGCAGGAGCATGACCAGCCCCGACATGCGCAGCCATTTGCGCTCGCCCGACGACAGGAACTGATCGACGATCACCTGGGCGCCGTTGGCGAAGTCGCCGAACTGCGCCTCCCACAGCACCAGCGCCATCGGTTCGGCCAGGGAGTAGCCGTATTCGAAACCGAGCACGGCCTCTTCGGACAGCATCGAATTGATGACTTCGAGCCGCGCCTGACCATTGGCGATGTGGTTGACGGGCGTGTATTTCTTTTCCGTCGCCTGGTCGATGAGCACCGCGTGGCGCTGCGAGAAGGTGCCGCGCTCGCAGTCCTGGCCGGAGAGGCGCACTGGGAAACCCTCATGCACCAGCGTGCCGAAGGCGAGGGACTCGGCCATGGCCCAGTCGATCCCGCGGCCCTCGTCGATCATCCTGCGGCGCGCCTTGAACAGACGTTCGATGGTGCGGTGCGCGTTGAGGTTCGCAGGCAGCTGGGTGATCTTCTCGCCGACCTTCTTCAGCGTCTCCAGCGGCACGCCGGTCTGGCCCTTGCGCGGGCCTTCCTCGGCGATGGAAAGGCCGGTCCAGCGGCCGTCGAGCCAGTCCGCCTTGTTGGGACGGAAGTGGTTGCCAAGCTCGAACTCTTCCTCAAGGTGCCGGCTCATGTTCTCGCGCATCTGGTCGACGTCGCCGTCCCTGAGCAGGCCTTCATCGACGAGGCGGCGGCCATAGATCTCGATCACGCCCGGATGCTCGCGGATGCGCCGGTACATCTTCGGCTGCGTGAACGCCGGTTCGTCGCCCTCGTTGTGGCCGTGGCGGCGGTAGCAGAACATGTCGATGACGACCGGCTTGTGGAACATCTGCCGGAATTCGGTCGCCACCTTCGCCACATGGACCACGGCTTCCGGATTGTCGCCATTCACGTGGAAGATGGGCGCCTCGATCATGCGCGCGACATCCGACGGGTAGGGTGAGGAGCGGCTGAAATGCGGCAGCGTCGTGAACCCGATCTGGTTGTTGACGATGAAATGCACCGATCCGCCGGTGCGGTGGCCCTTGAGGCCCGACAGACCGAAACACTCGGCCACCACGCCCTGCCCCGCAAAGGCGGCGTCGCCGTGGATGAGCAGCGGCATGATGCGCGTGCGGTCGGTGTCGCGGTGCTGGTCCTGCTTGGCGCGCACCTTGCCGAGGACCACCGGATCGACGATTTCGAGATGCGACGGGTTGGCGGTGAGCGACAGATGCACCCGGTTGCCGTCGAATTCGCGGTCGGCGGATGCGCCCAGATGGTATTTTACGTCGCCGGAGCCTTCGACATCGTCCGGATTGACCGAGCCGCCGCGGAATTCATGGAAAATGGCGCGATAGGGCTTGGAAAGGACAGTCGCCAGCACGTTCAGGCGGCCGCGATGCGCCATGCCGAACGCGATTTCGCGCACACCGAGCTGGCCGCCGCGCTTGATGATCTGTTCGAGCGCCGGGACCATTGCCTCGCCGCCGTCGATGCCGAAGCGCTTGGTGCCGGTGTATTTCTTGTCGAGGAACTTCTCGAAAGTCTCGGCTTCGATGAGCTTGGCGAGGATCGCCTTCTTGCCCATGTCGGTGAAGCTGATTTCCTTGTCCGCGCCTTCGATGCGCTCCTGAATCCAGGCCTTCTGCTCCGGCACCGAGATGTGCATGAACTCCACGCCGATATGCGCGCAGTAGGTGCGCCGCACGATCCCCAGGATCTGGCGCATGGTCGCCATTTCAAGGCCCAGCACGTGGTCGAGATAGATGAGCCGGTCGAGATCGTTCTCGCCGAAACCGTAGCTTTCCGGCTGCAGCTCGGAATGCGGCAGGCGCTTGGCGATGCCGAGCGGGTCGAGATCGGCGGCCAGATGCCCGCGCACGCGGTAGGAGCGGATCAGCATCAGCGCACGGATCGAGTCGCGCACCGCCGTGAGCGTCTCGCCCGGCGACAGCTCGAATCCACCGGCCTGGGCTTGCGCGGCGATCTTCTGCTCGATACCGCGCTCGGCGGTTTCGGCCCAGTCGCCAGCGAGCGCCGCGACCAGTTCCCCGTTCACCGGAACCGGCCAGTCGGCGCGTTTCCAGGATGGTCCCGCCGCATCGGCGACGACCGTCTCCTTGCGCTCCTTGAGGCCGGAAAAGAAGGCTCGCCAGTCGGCGCTCACAGCGCCCGGATTGTCCTGAAATCGCGAGTAGAGATCTTCGATATAGGCCGCGTTGACGCCATGCAGGAACGAGGTCTGGTCGAAAAGGTCGTTAGGGGATTGTTTGCTCATGGTACGATCACTTCGTGTTCACGAAGTGCTGATCTCCGTTACGCCAACGAATATGGTCCGCCCCAGTACAGGTCGGACCATATAGGTACTCTCACTAAATTACGCCTAAGCCTTTAGACTTAGTACGCCCCGCAGGAAATCCTGACCCACTTGCCGCACGCGCTTACAGGATTTCCTGCGGGTCAAGCGTACTAGCAAGTCATTGACTCTAGTGCAGCTTCTCCTTCGCCAAGTTCGCAGATGCGCGTGCGGCAAATGGGGTGCGAACTTGGCGAAGGGCTGCACTAGCCGCGCAGGAGTTCCACCAGCGTCGTGCCCAGGCTCGCAGGCGACGACGCCACGCGAATACCGGCGGAGCGCATCGCCTCGATCTTGCTGCCTGCGTCGCCCTTACCGCCTGCAATAATCGCGCCAGCGTGGCCCATCCTCCGCCCCGGAGGCGCCGTGACACCGGCGATGAAGCCGACAGTCGGTTTTTTGATCTGGGATTTGGCCAGAAATTCGGCAGCATCTTCCTCGGCCGAACCGCCGATCTCGCCGATCATGATGATCGACTGCGTCTCGGGATCGGCAAGGAACTGCTCCAGCACGTCGATGAACTCCGTACCTTTGACGGGGTCGCCGCCGATGCCGACGCAGGTCGTCTGGCCGAGACCGGCTACACTCGTCTGGTGGACCGCTTCATAGGTAAGCGTTCCCGAGCGCGACACAATCCCGACCGACCCTCTTTTGTGAATATGGCCGGGCATGATGCCGATCTTGCATTCGTCGGGCGTGATAACGCCGGGACAGTTCGGGCCGACGAGCCGGGTTTTCGATCCCGACAGCGCGCGCTTCACCTTGACCATGTCGGCGACGGGTATGCCCTCGGTAATACACACGGCAAGCGGGATCTCCGCGTCGATGGCCTCCAGGATGGAATCGGCGGCAAAAGCCGGCGGCACGTAGATCACGGTGGCGTTGGCGCCGGTCTTGGCCATGGCTTCGCCGACCGTGTTGAACACCGGCAGCCCGAGATGGACGCTTCCGCCTTTGCCCGGCGTGACGCCGCCGACCATCTGCGTGCCATAGGCGATCGCCTGCTCGCTGTGGAAGGTGCCCTGGGCGCCGGTGAAGCCCTGGCAGATTACCTTTGTCTCTTTGTTAACGAGGATTGACATTCTGTCGTCTTTCTCCACCTGTCGCGATTGGTGCGGGGCCTGCTGGCCGCCGGTTCAACTGCTCCACTCCGAATTCCGCGATACGCCACCGTCAGGCGACGCCCTTGCGTACCTCGGCAACGATCTTCTGCGCGGCGTCGGCGAGATCGTCGGCCGGGATCACCGCCAGCCCGGACTCGCGCAGGATTTTCTTGCCCAGTTCCACATTGGTGCCTTCGAGGCGCACCACCAGCGGCACTTTCAGCGCCATTTCGCGGGCGGCGGCGATGATGCCTTCCGCGATGATGTCGCAGCGCATGATGCCGCCGAAGATATTGACCAGGATGCCCTTCACATTGGGGTCGGAGAGGATGATCTTGAAGGCCTCCGTCACCTTTTCCTTGGACGCGCCGCCGCCGACGTCGAGGAAGTTGGCGGGCTCCTCGCCATAGAGCTTGATGATGTCCATGGTCGCCATGGCCAGACCGGCGCCGTTCACGAGGCAGCCGATCGTACCATCCAGCTTTACGTAGGAGAGGTCGTATTTGGAGGCCTCGACCTCCGCCGGGTCTTCCTCGTCGAGGTCGCGCAGTTCGACCATGTCCGGATGGCGGAACAGGGCGTTGCCGTCGAAATTCACCTTGGCGTCGAGGCAGAGAAGGTCGCCGTCCCGGGTAACGATCAGCGGGTTGATTTCCAGAAGGCTCATGTCCTTCTCGATGAAGGCCCGCGCCAGATTGCCGACGAGCTTCACGCACTGCTTGACCGCGTTGCCTTCGAGCCCGAGCGCGTAGGCGATCTTGCGGCCGTGGAATGGGGAGTATCCGGACGCCGGGTCGATGGTCAGAGTGATGATCTTCTCCGGCGTCTTCTGCGCCACTTCCTCGATGTCCATGCCGCCCTCGGTCGAGCAGATGAAAGCGAGGCGCGAGGTGGCGCGGTCGATGAGCGCGGAGAGATAAAGCTCGCGGGCGATCGCCGAACCGTCCTCGACATAGAGGCGTTTCACGACCTTGCCTTCGGCGCCGGATTGATGCGTCACCAGCGTATTGCCCAGCATCTGCGTGGCGAATTCGCGGACCTCGTCGACCGATCTCGCCAGCCGCACGCCGCCCTTGTCGCCAGCCGCCGGCTCCTTGAACCGGCCTTTGCCGCGGCCGCCGGCGTGTATCTGCGCCTTCACGACCCAAACCGGTCCGGGCAGGCCTTGCGCCGCGCTGACGGCTTCGTCCGGCGTGAAAGCGGGCGCCCCCTTGGCAACCGGTACGCCGTACTCCCTCAGAATGGCCTTGGCCTGGTATTCATGAATGTTCATCCGTCACTCCAGCGTTCTTTCAGCAAGGCTTTCGCGCCATTCGCGGCGCGCAAATTTCATGTCCCCATCTGCGTCAGGCCCGGCGCAATGCGCATACAGGCCTCCACGAGCGCCTGCACGCCGCCGATGGACCGGGCGAAATCGGCGCGTTCGTGCGAGTTGAGTTCGATTTCAACCACGCGCTCCACGCCCTTGGCGCTGATGACGGCGGGGACGCCGATGAACAGCCCCTTGGTGTTGTATTCGCCGTTGAGATAGGCGGCGCAGGGCAGGACGCGCTTCTTGTCCCTGAGGTAGGATTCGGCCATCGCCACAGCCGCAGCGGCGGGCGCATAATAAGCCGAGGTGCTTTTCAGCATGTTGACGATTTCCGCGCCGCCGTCGCGCACGCGCTTGACGATCTCGTTCAGCCGGTCCTGCGTGATCCAGCGCATCTTGACGAGGTCGGGCAACGGGATGCCGCCGACGGTGGAATAGCGCGGCATCGGCACCATCATGTCGCCATGCCCGCCGAGCACGAAGGCCGTCACGTTCTCCACCGAGACGTCGAATTCCTGCGCGAGGAGATAGCGGAAGCGCGCCGAATCGAGCACGCCCGCCATGCCGGCGATCCTGTTGCGCGGCACGCCCGTGACGCGGTGCAGCGCCCAGACCATGGCGTCGAGCGGGTTCGTGATGCAGATGATGAAAGCGCCGGGCGTGTATTTCTTGATGCCCGCGCCGACCTGCTCCATGACCTTGAGGTTGATTTCCAGAAGGTCGTCGCGGCTCATGCCCGGCTTGCGCGGCACGCCAGCCGTCACGATGACGACATCCGCGCCGCGTATATCAACGTAATCGTTGGTGCCGCGCACCGCGCAGTCGATGCCGTCCACCGGCGTGGATTGGGCGATATCAAGCGCCTTGCCCTGAGGGGTGCCTTCGACGATATCGAAGATGACGACGTCGCCGAGTCCCTTCTGGGTTATCAGGTGTGCAAGCGTCCCGCCGATCATTCCGGCGCCGATGAGTGCGATCTTCTTACGCGCCATGGCGAGCCCTCCCGGGTGTTAGGATGCGCCTCCGTTCGCCCGTGGTTATCGCGAAAGGTGGTGGATCGCAAGAAGACACATGCCTGACGCAGACGATTTCCGCCCCATCCTCAGCGTGAGGCGGAAAGATTATTGCGGCCGCGGCGGGATGTATACAATTCGGCTCATGCGCCGCGTTGTGATGCCGCACTGCGAATTGCTCTCAATTTGGAAAGATTTTCTTTAGCTTCCGGGCGCTTCCGGAACGAGAATTCATGTGCGCGCAACACCCCGCGGGCGCCGCATACCCGCCATGCATTTCGACAAATTGTGTCCCGCTTGACCAGCGCGCCACTGGCCCGCCGGTCAATCCCGCAACAGCTCGTTGATCGACGTCTTGGCCTGCGTCTTCTCGTCCACGCG
>JBNKDX010000105.1:0-7288 GCA_050288485.1 Rhodomicrobiaceae bacterium
CTCGAGGAAGTCGAACACGTCGAGCACGACGTCGGAATATTGCGGATCGTCGTTCATGGTCTTGGGATCGCCCTGCGCGTGCATGATGATCACCGGTAGCCCGGTCTCGGCGGCAACGCGCATCGCCTCGGGATCGTGCGTCAGGGCAGAGACGTCATTGAGGATGTCGGCGCCGGCGGTGGCCGCACGCGCCATCACCTCGGCCTTGCGCGTATCGATGGAGATGAGCGCGTCGGTGCGCGCGCGCAGGCCTTCGATCACCGGCAGCACCCGCGCTGTTTCCTCATCGGCGGATACGGCCTCGGCAAACGGCCGCGTGGATTCCCCTCCGATGTCGATGATGTCCGCACCGGCTTGCACCAGGCTCTCCGCCTGGGCGATGGCTGCGTCGGCGCTTTTCCGCGTCGCTTCCAATTGCGCAAACTGAGCCTCTAGCGTGCGACGTTCGAGGCGCGCGAGCACCTGCCCCTCGGCGACGCGGTCGCCCTCCTCGGCGAGGAGTTCCACAATGCGCAGGCCGTCCACCTGCGGGGAAACCAGGACCTCCTGACGCGCCGTCAGCGAACCGGTGACCAGGATCGTCTCCGTGAACGGCATACGGACCGCGGCGCCCACGCTCACGCTCGGCCCCTGAGCCGGCGCGATGGCTTTTGCGGCTTCCGCGGCGTGAAGCGGGGCGACGCCCAAAGCCAGCAGCAGCGCGGCGGCGGCCATTGCGGGGAAAAAAGTATATTTCATGCGCTTGCCATCCATGTTCTTCAAGTCCCGATCCCGATTTCCGGGCGGTCCGCCGGTTCCGGGGCCGGATTGATAAGGGAAGACACCAGCGAAAGAATGACGGGCATTACCGCCGCCGGGTCGAAATCCTCGTCGAAGGCGCGCTGCCAGGTCAGGCCGTCGCCGATGATCGCCATGACGCGGGCAATCGCCGCCGGGTCCGCGGCAAGGCTGATGCGCCCTTCGTCACGCGCCTGCCGCAGCAGCCGTTCGAAACTCTTCAGGACGAAGCTGTCGATGGCGCGGACGGTGGAGCAGATCGCAGGATTGCGCAGCGCCTCGGCATTGATTTCGATCTGAAGGCGTACCTTTTCGCGCGGCTGCTGCACGCAATATGTCTCGCCGAGCGCCGCCAGGGCCTGCATCAAGTCAGGCGCTTCAGCGATGGCGCTTAGCCGCCCGGCAAGCTCGCGCTGCTCCCGCTCGCACAGACCCGCGATCAGATCTTCCTTCGAGGCGAAGTAGATGTAGAGCGCGCCTGCGCTCACCCCCGCCTCACGGCAGATGTCATGCATGGAGGTGCGATGGAAGCCCTGGCGGGCAAAGCATTGCTCAGCCGCGTTGAGGATGTGCTCGCGCCGCGCCGCCTGTTTCTTTTCGTCGAGCCTCGCCATCTTGGGACGCCATAAAAAACGAACGTTCGTTCACTTTCGTGTCCCATATCGCACCGCATCAGGCCACTGTCAAGGCCACTCTCCGCAGATATCCCTGCCCGAACGCTCCCGCCGCTGATCACGGCGGAAGCGGCTTCACAGCGTGACCGTGTCCTCGCGAACGAATACGGCGTGGCCGCCGATCCGCACAACGCATACCCGGCGCCCCCTGACCTCGAACTCGATGTATACCTCGCTTGGCTGGCCCATCTCCACGCCCTGCTCGATCATGCCGTTATAGGCGCCCTCGGGCGGCGCATCGAACAGATTGACGACCCCGGCAAAGGCCGCCGCCGCCGAACCGGTCGCCGGATCCTCGGCAATACCCATGCCCGGCGCGAAGCAGCGGGCGTGGAATGCGGCCTTGCGCTGCACGGTCTCGCGGCAATAGAGATACGCGGCCGCCGCGGCCCCCTCGCCGAAAGCCTGCGCCCAATACTGGCCGACGACACGCGCCCGCCCGATAGTGGTGAGATCCTTCACCGGCACGAAAGTGAACGGCACCCCGGCGCTGAAGCGGCAGGGTTTGAAATTCTCGAAACCGATCTCCGTCGGCGCCAGTCCCAGGGCCGCCGCCAGACGGTCGACCGGGGCGGCCGGTCCCACGTCCTGCGGCAGTTGCGGCGCGTCGAATTCGGCGAACGGAGCCGGATCGCCCGGGCGCACGGCCACGCGCAGAATGCCCCCCTTGGCTTCGAGCACGACGAGCGCGTCGTACGTGCCACCCGCCTGGCGCCAGACGCGTTCCTGCGCGATGTAGATGGCGGCGCCCACCGTCGGGTGTCCTGCGAAAGGCAACTCGGTCCCGGGCGTGAAAATCCGGAACGCGGCATTGTGTGCGCGGTTCTGAGGCGGGAAGACGAAGACCGTCTCCGACAGGTCGAGCTTGGCCGCAATGGCCTGCATCGCGTTGCCGTCAAGGCCATCGGTATCGGTGACGACCGCCAGCGGATTGCCGCCCTGCGGCCCCGCGGTAAAGACATTGAGAAGAGCGTAGCGCCGTTCCATCATATCCCTGCCATGCACGCCAAACCCGCTATCCCGGACCGGCTGGTGCGGGGGAGACGGGGGCACATCGAAACTCTTGACGCGCACCATACCCGAAACCCGGCGCTTCGGCATCCTCTCTGTCAGCCATACCCGACAGGCCGCTGAAAAACTCGTGAAATGTCCCCCATTTGAAGAACCCGCGAAAACAGGCATCCCGTAACGCGTTGGCAAGACCGGATTCATCGCCTGCGCGGGAAACTGCAGTGAGAGGCACGGAAGACGGAGTGGTTCAGCCGCCTGCTTGGAGGTCGATGCGGAAGCGAAACTCCTGGCCGCCGCCAAGCTGCGGCTCTCTTGTGAACCGCTCCACGAGGCGTCCGCCATTGGCGAGGATCACCTTTTGCGAGGGGATATTCTCCACGCTGGCAGTTATGTGCACATAGCTGAGTCCCACGGCCCGCGCCTCCTCCAGGATCAGCGCAACCGCCTGCGTTGCGTATCCCCGCCGCCGCTTCCACGGCACCACGCCATAGCCGATATGACCGAGACAGGTTGGCGGCAGCTCCTCCGTGCCGGGCTTCCAGCGGAAGCTGATCCGGCCGCAGAACTCGCCGTCCCATATCCAGCGCGCGATGTTGGGCAGCCGTGGGACCGTGGAACCATCGGGCAGCAGGACCGGCCCGCCTTTCGCCTCGCGGTCGTCCTGCCTGGCGAGAAACGCGTCCGGGTCTCCGGCAATGGCCTTCAGCTCACGCTCTGCAGCATCCGCCATTATGGCGTTTGGACTCCAGCCGCACTTGAGTGCCTCCACATAAGCGCCAATATATGTGTGTGACGGCTTCAGCAGCTCGATGGATACCATGCGGGCTTTTCCTTGACCTGAAACGGCAGCGGGCCTACCCAACCGTCGACACGATGGCGCAAGGACATCGCTCTGTCCACGGAAACACTTCGCGAGGTCAAAAATGACACGCTCTGAACGCATCGAAGCCCTGAAAGCCGCGGCCGCCGCGCGCATCCTCGTGCTCGACGGCGCCATGGGCACCATGATCCAGCGCCACAAGCTCACCGAGGCTGATTACCGGGCCGCGCGCTTCAAGGACTGGCCGCGCGACGTCAAGGGCAACAACGACCTCCTCGTGCTGACGCAAGCCCCCATCATCCGCAGCATTCACGACGCCTATCTGGAAGCGGGCGCGGACATCATCGAGACCAACACCTTCAATGCGCAGGCCATTTCCATGGCCGATTACGGCATGGAGGCTCTGAGCCACGAAATCAACGTGGCCGCCGCGCGCATCGCCCGCGAAGCCGCCGACGCCTGGACCGCGAAGACGCCGGACAAGCCCCGCTTCGTCGCGGGCTCCATCGGTCCGACCAACCGGACGGCGTCCCTTTCGCCGGACGTGAATAATCCCGGCTTCCGCAACGTCACCTTCGACGAACTGGCCGCGGCCTATGCCGAACAGACCCGCGGGCTGATGGAGGGCGGCTCGGACATCATTCTGATCGAGACGATCTTCGACACGCTCAACGCCAAGGCCGCCGGTTTCGCAGTGCTGCAGGTGTTCGAGGAGCTGGGCGAGACGCTGCCCATCATGATTTCCGGCACGATCACCGACCTCGCGGGCCGCAATCTCTCCGGCCAGACGCCGGAAGCGTTCTGGTATTCGATGCGCCATCTGAAGCCGTTCGCGATCGGGCTGAACTGCTCGTTCGGCGCCGAGCATCTGCGCCCGGCCGTCGCGGAGATCGCGGCGGTGGCCGACTGCTACGTGTCGGCCTATCCCAATGCGGGCCTGCCCAACGCCATGGGCGAATATGACGAGACGCCCCACGAGATGGCCTGCAAGATGGAGGAGTGGGCGCGCGACGGGCTGCTGAATTTCGTTGGCGGCTGCTGCGGCTCGACACCGGACCATATCCGCCATATCGCCGAACATGTCGCCAGGTTCAAGCCGCGCAAAGTCCCGGCGGTCGAGCCGAAAATGCGGTTATCGGGGCTAGAGCCATTCGTGGCGGCCTGATCGCGGCGGCGGCCTCGGGCTGCCCCTTTCATCTATGGATCGCCCGCACGGAGACGCTGCGGCGGGGTCGCCTGTCCGCCGTCATCATCCACGTCAGCCCGTGGCCGCCGCCATTTTCGCCAGGTACTCCTTGGTAAGCTTCTTGCCCAGCTCCACCGCGGGCTGGTCGAACGGGTCCACGCCGAGCAGATCCGCGGTAAGGATCGTCTCCAGCATGAAATGCATCATCAGCCAGCCCAGCGTGAATTCGTCGAGGCGCGCATATTCGATGATCCTGACCGGCCGCTTGTGCGCCACGAAGGCGTCGCCGATGGCCTTGGACTGCGCCATGACCACTTGCCCTACGGTGTGTCCGCCGAGATAGGACGCGCCCGCGGCCGCCGCCAGGGCCGCATCCATGGGCGGCGTGTCCTCTGCAGGAAATTCCGCGCTGCGGACGATGGTCGTGAGATGGTGTTGTGCGCCGCCCAGATAGAGCTGCAACTGGCTGTGCTGATCGACCGGGCCGAGAGCGGCCACGGGCGTCGTGCCCTCCCGGTCGCACTTGCCCAGGCTCTCCGCCCAGAGCTGCACATACCAATGCGAGAAGCGCGCGAGCCGGTCGGCATAGGGCATCATCACCATCGCGCGCACGCAGCGCTCCTTGGCGAAGGCGGCGCTGAGAGCGGCGCCCAGGGCCGGGGCGAAATCGGCCGGGGTCTTCGCCGAGGCCACGGCTTCGATGGCGGCGCGGCCGCCGGCGCGGAAGGCCGCCGCATCGAGGCCACGGGCAATCGCCGGAAGAAGGCCGACAATGGTGAAGGCCGAATAGCGTCCGCCGATGTCGTCCGGATGAGGCAGCATCGGGATGCCGAGCGTACCGAACAGGCTGCGCAGGCCGTTCGCAACCCCCGGCCGCTCCGCCTCGGTGACGCCGAGGAACATTTTCGGGATGGCGCTCTCCAGCCCGGCGGCCTTGATGCGCTGCATTGCAATGAGCGTTTGACTCAAGGTCTCGGCGGTGTTGCCGGATTTTGAAATGACAATGAAGCGCGTCGTGGCCAGGTCGTGGACGTCGAGCCCCTTCACCAGCGACAGCGCGTCGAGATTATCATAGAAGCGCAGGCGCGGCCGCTCGTTCTGACCCAGCCGGTCGTCGCCGGGAATGAACCAGCCGCCGAGTTGCGCCAGCGCCTGCCCGCCGAGGCTGGAGCCGCCCGTGCCGAAGATGACCAGCGTTCCGGCTCCTTCCACGAGCCGCGCGTAGGCGGCCCGGGCTTCGGCGATGTCGCGCTCTTCGTACAGGATACGGATGTGCGGCAGGCTCCGGCTCTGCGCTTCGCCCTGCAGAAATTCAAAGCGGGGTGCGAGCTTGTCGAGCCACGCCTGCAGTTCGGCGGGCTTGAGACCGACCTCGCCGATTGCCTGTTCGAGGCACGCGTCAATAGATTGGGTGATTGTCATGATCGGAAGCCCCGGCTTGCTGATTTCGGTATGATGAGTTTAGTTCGAAACGCACGCACGCCCCAACGGCGTCATGGCCGGGTCTTCGCCCGCGGCTCTCCGGCAGAGTTCTGCTCCCGCTCGTCTCCGGCGGCCGCGAATCGTCCGGATATGCTGGAGCAAGGCCACGCGGCGTCAGAATACCGTCCATCACGCACTCGCGAAATATGTTTCGTCGCGGTTATACAGCGGTCTTGCGGTGCCGCAGAGGCAACGGCCAGCCCCGGTTCCGGCTTCGATACAATTTGCACGCGCCCGATTGCGATATTGAAACCCTGAATGGCGTAAACAGGGGGGCGAGGCCTTGCGCGCCGGTGAGCGGCAATGGATGCCTCGGCGTGTTCTACCTATGCGACAGTGAGGCTCAGCCATGCTTCGGACGATAATCGTAGCCGCGTTGCTCGCGGTCACACAGTGGGGCCTCGCCAGCCAGGCGGCGGCGTGCGGCGGGGACAAGATCCTGTTCCAGGAGAACTTCAAGACCCGCGATCCGATCTGGGGCAAACCGACCACCCGGGTCCAGATCAAGGACGGCAAGGCGATCATCACGCCGGCGCCCAATATGAGCCAGTGGCAGCTCGAAACCGGCTTCGCCTTCGAGGACGCCGACATATGCGCAACCGTGACGCTGCTTGAGACGGCCGACCCGACGCGCGGCGCGGGCGGGCTCATCTTCTGGGCGCAGGACAACAGCAACTACTACGTCCTGAATATCGCCTCGAACGGCTATTATCAGGTCAACCGCTTCATGTCCGGGCGGTGGGCGCCGGACGTGATCGCGTGGACCGAAAGCGACGCCATCAAGAAAGGGCCGAACCAGCCGAACGTCCTGCGCGTGACCCTGACCGGGCAGACGGTCGCCGTTCACATCAACGGCAAGGAAGTCACACGCTTCCGCGCTCAGCCGCCTGACGGACCGTCCGTCACGGGCATCTTCGCCGCCTCGGCGCCTGAGAAATCCGACATGTGGCAGTTCACGGACCTGAAGGTGACCGACGTCAAGCCGGAACCGGAAGCCCGTGACAAGGCCACCCCGTCCGGCTGAGAGACGCCGGGGATCACCGCCGCTGCCGCGTATCGGGAGGGCGCGGCGACGGCCTTCAGAAGGAGATGCGCGGTGAATTTGCGAACCGTGGCGCTGGCGCTGGCCGTGCTGCTTCTGCCGACGGGCCTGACGGCTCAGGAGAGGAGCGAGACGCAGAAAAAGGCAAGCCTGGACATGCCTTTCGAGATCACGCTGCCCGCCAACCCGTCGACCGGTTACCAATGGACGATCGACACGGCATCGAGCCAGGGGCTCGACCTCATGGCCGTGGAAGACCTCGGCGCCTCGCCCCAGCCGTCAAAGGACGGGAAGCC
>JBNKDX010000106.1:0-7268 GCA_050288485.1 Rhodomicrobiaceae bacterium
ATCGACCGCGCCGAAGAGCGGCTGCGGCGGAAACGCGAGAAGGAGGTGAGCCGCAAGGCCGCGACGCGCAAGCTGCGTCTGCCCGGCAAGCTCGCCGACTGCACCTGTGACGCCGCCGATGGCACCGAAATCTTCATCGTCGAGGGCGACTCGGCCGGCGGTTCGGCGAAACAGGCGCGCGACCGGTCAATGCAGGCCATCCTGCCGTTGCGCGGCAAGATTCTCAACGTGGCCAACGCCTCCTCTCTGAAGCTCGCCCAGAACCAGCTCCTTTCCGATCTGGTGCTGGCCCTGGGCTGCGGGACGGGCAAGACGTATCGCGACGAGGATTTGCGCTACGACAAAGTCGTGATCATGACCGACGCCGACGTGGACGGCGCGCATATCGCCTCGCTTCTGATGACGTTTTTCTACACGCAGATGCGCCCCCTGGTCGAGAACGGCCATCTCTATCTGGCGGTGCCGCCGCTTTACAAGCTGAGCCAGGGCGGCAAGAGCGCCTATGCCCGCGACGATGCCCACAAGGACGAGTTGCTGCGGAAGGTCTTCACCGGGCGCGGCAAGGTGGAGATCAGCCGCTTCAAGGGCTTGGGCGAAATGAACCCCTCCCAGCTCAAGGAAACGACGATGGACCCCGCCAAGCGCACGCTTCTGCGCGTGGAGATCGCCGACGACGAAGGGCGCACCGCGAGTACGGTCGAGCAGCTCATGGGCAACAAGCCCGAGGGCCGTTTCCGTTTCATCCAGGAACACGCGGAGTTCGCGCGCGATCTGGATATTTGACTTTCTTTCCTCTCCCATGGGGAGAGGAAGGAATTACGCGCTTCTGGCGCAGCCAGAACGCTGGAATTCCAGGTGAGGGGGCAGGACTTCTCGATATATTCTACATCCTCATCCGGCGCTACGCGCCACCTTCTCCCCTTGGGAGAAGGAAACAATGTACCTTACCCGCCATGCTGTCTGATTTGCCAGTTGATGAAGAGGATCAGCATAAAGGCTGCTACAAGCAGTAGGAAGTTTAGGAAGACGCCCTTCACGAAGCGACCGTCGTCGTCGTCCTCAAACGCCCAAAATATGCCGAAGAACGGCAGAGAAACGAAGCCGAGTATCGCCAATAACAAGAAGAAGACTTTATCTTCAAATTCACGAGAACACTCGCGCATCCACCCAAAAACCGTTTTCCCATCTTCTATATACAGCCAAATATTCACCGCCAGCAGCAGTGCTGCCCAAAACACCACCACATCGAACACCCAGCCGGGGATGGGGCCGAACGGCCAGATTTGATGGCCGATCCAGGCCAGTGGCTCACGGATCGTCGCGCGATAGACATCGATGATATTGCGGAAGAAGTTCGCCCAGGTAACGAAACCGTCAACGAGGCTCGCCATCCCCGACAGGTTCAGCAACCCCGAGACGCCGAGCCAGACATAAATCCAGAAGCCGCGCGATGCTTGTCTGATTGCGCGCGACGATAAATTATCGCTCTGCTCCCGCTCCGCCATGATAGCCACACTGAAAACACCGCCGATGGAGCAGGCATAGCCCGAGAGCGGTCACCGGACAAGCCCGTCAAAGCAGCCGCCGGTGAAAGCATGCGCCGCGCATGAAGTAGAAAGGGACGGGCGCCTGCGGGTCGCCGATGGTCCCGGCGTCGAGGCGGCTGGCGAAGTCGTCGAGGACGGCGCGCGTGATGGTGGGGATGTCCTGCGCCCGCGCTTCGTCGAGCGTCAGCCAGTGACTGGCGATGAATTCGCCGTCGGCGCTGCCGAGATGGCCGGTGATCGCCTCCGCAGGAGCGGCGAAGAAGCGCGTGTCGAAGCGCCTGGGGCGCCGCGGCGGCGTCACCGCCCTGGCGACGAGCGACAGTGCGCCGAAATCGGCCACGCCTGCGCCGTCCTCCGCCTCGCGCGGGTCGTTGGCCCCGATGATAACGCCCGTCTCCTCCCGCGTCTCGCGGATCGCTGCATGGGCCATCGCCAGGGCGCGCAAACGATGCCGGACGCCGCCGGTGGCGCGCAGCAGCTTGGCGATGATCGCCTCGGGAAGACGCGCGCCCAACGCGGCTTCATAGTCCTTCGGTTCGATGCGGCCGCCCGGAAAGACGAATTTGCCCGGCATGAATTTGTGCGTGAGATGGCGCTGGCCCATCAGGAGCCGCACCTCTCCGCCGCTCCGGTCGTAAATGAGCAGCGTGGCGGCGTCGCGCGGGCGCACGTTCTGCAGATGCCCCTTGTGCAGCCTCGCGCTCATTTCGCGCGGCGGGATATAGAGAAAGGTATAGGGCCGTCCCGGGCGGGGCAGGGGCGGTTCGTCGTCTTGTCGGGGGCCGTGCAAGCAGGTGAACCTTCGTTACGCGATGCGCGGGTTTCATTCCGCGGCATTTCGTCCAGCATATAAAGGCGACGGCGTTCCGGCAACTCTCCGATGCCGTGTCCGCGGGCTTCCCCGCTTCCATCGTTTACAGACGGAAAGGAACGCCGACCGCTTGCCGTGGTCAGCCGGTCGAGTTCTGAACCGTCTAAGCCACGCCTTGCGCCGGAAGCTTCGGCATGAGGTCGAGCCCGGCCTCCATGAGTTCGGCCGCGAGCATGATCGCCATTGCCGGCACCCGCTTCGCAAGGCGAGGCGTGGGGGCCGTTCCGACCTCCAGCGACTCCGGCTCGACGCCGATGAGGACCGTGCGCTCCGGCGCTATCCCGCGGAGTTGCATGGCCGCCATCACGTCGACGAGCCCGATCTGATGCGGAGAAAGGCGGGTGCGGAAAAAGGCGTGCAGGTCGTCTCCTTCGAGGCGGGTGATGCCCCCGATTTCGCGCCCGGAGCGCATGCAATCGGCGATCACGAGGAGGTCGGCGCCCGCGATCTGATCGAGGCAGTCCATGGCCGAGGTGCCGCCGTCGATCACCTCGACTTCCGGCGGCAGATCGTAGCCTGCGGCCAGCGCGTTGACAGCGTGTACGCCAATTCCGTCGTCAGAAAGGAGAATGTTACCGATCCCGAGAACCACGGCGCGCATATCGTTATCTCTCGATTGTACGATTTCCGGAACATGCTGCAGCCCTCTCCCGCGAAGGGGGAGGGCTGAAAAACGGAAGGCTTTGATTTTTCTTGGCCCTTCCCTATCCTGACTGGCCTTGCCCGGTTGAGCAAGCGAAAAGACGGGAACGGGGCTTTGCCGAAACCTGAGCCGGGCGAGCGGCCTTCGCGGCGCAATCAGAACGCGCTGACCCGCACCGCTTGGCCGGTCTCCTGGTCGTGTACGTGTACCGCACAAGCGAGGCACGGGTCGAAGGAATGGACCGTGCGCAGCACCTCCAGCGGCTGTTCGGGATCGGCGACGGGATTGTCCACCAGCGAGGCCTCGTAAGGCCCGGGCGAGCCGTCCTCGGAGCGCGGCCCGGCATTCCAGGTGGACGGCACGACGCATTGATAGTTGGCGATTTTGCCGTCGCGGATCACGGTCCAGTGCGACAGGATGCCGCGCGGCGCCTCGTGGAAGCCGAAACCCATGACCTCGCCCTTCGGGAAAACCGGCTTGTTGAAGGTCGCTACGTCGCCTTTGGCGACGTTGTCCACCAGCGCCTGCCAGTTCTGCTCCAGGATGCCGAGAAGCACCGAACAGCGCACCGCACGCGCCGCATGGCGGCCAATCGTAGAATGGAGGGCGCCGATTTCGACCTTGCTGCCAACGAGCGCCGACACCGTGTCCAGCACCTTGGTCGCGGTATCGATGGTCGGCTTGTGCCCGGCGGCCACCGCGTTGAGCACTGCGGCGAGCGGCCCGACCTGCGCGCGCTTGCCGTAGAAGGTCGGCGCTTTCAGCCAGGAATATTTGCCGTCGTCCTGGAAGTCGGTGTAATTCGGGCTGGTTTCGCCCTGATAGGGGTGGAGTGGACCGTCTTTCGAGTACGTGTACCAGGAGTGCTTGACCGACTCCTCGACCCCCTTGCCGAGGAAATCGTCGCCGAAGCTCTTGATCGGCTGGTATTTCGTCAGATCGCCATCGGGGATATACCCGCCCGGATACATGAACTGCGTGCCCTTGCTGTCGGTGGGGAAGTCCGGCGCCGACAGGTAGTTCGTGACGCCCTTGCCGTAGCCGGTCCAGTCGGCGTAGACCGCGCCGACAGCGGCCACGTCGATCAGATAGACCTTGTTGACGAAATCGGCGAGCTTCTCCATGTGCGTCTTGATCGCCACGAGCCGGTCCACGGTCAGCACCGACTGGCTGTCCACCGCAATCGGGTTCGACACCCCGCCGACGGCCATGTTCTGGATGTGCGGCGTCTTCGAGCCGAGAATGGTGACGATCTTGTTCGCCTGCCGCTGGACGTCGAGCGCCTGGAGGTAATGCGCGACGGCCACGAGGTTGATCTCGGGCGACAGCTTCATCGCCGGATGGCCCCAATAACCGTTAGTGAACGGCCCGAGCTGACCGGCGCCAACGAAGCTCTTCAGCTTCTCCTGGGTCGCGACCATCACCTCTTTCGAATTCAGCGGCCAGTCGCTGTATTGCTGAATCCACGCCGCGGCCTTCGCCGGATCGGCCTTCAGCGCCGAGACCACATCGACGAAATCGAGCGCCGACAGGTGATAGAAATGCACGATGTGATCGTGGATCGCGTGCGCCGCGGCGATCATGTTGCGGATGTACTGCGCATTCACCGGCACTTCGAGCTGCAGCGCGTTTTCGACCGCGCGCACCGAGGCAATCGCGTGCACGGTCGTACACACGCCGCAGATGCGCTGCGTGATCGCCCAGGCGTCGCGCGGGTCGCGCCCCAGGAGGATCAACTCCACCCCGCGCCACATCTGGCCGGACGCCCAGGCCTTCGTCACCTTGCCGCCGTCGATCTCCGTGTCGATGCGCAGATGGCCTTCGATGCGGGTGATGGGGTCTATCGTAATTCTCGTGGACACGTGTCGTTCTCCTCAGCGCTCAACGGCCGTCCGCGGCGGTATGGCCGGGCAGGATCGGGAAGATTTTGACAAAGACGATATAGGCCAGCACCTCGATGGCGATGATGCCCAGGGTGACGAGGATCTCGGGAGCCGATGGGAAATAGTGCCAGTGCGGCCCGCGTTCGAGCGCGATGAGGAACGCGTCGATCCGGTAGAGGACCGCGCCCGCGAGCATCGCCGAGGCTGCCGGGAACAGCTTCGACAGCCGCCGCCGGTTCTTCGGCTGCGCCAGCACCCAGATGGGATAGGCGAACAGCACCATTTCCACCCAGAACATCACGCCGCGTTGGTCGAGATTGAGCGCGAGGCTCAGATCTCCACGCCAAGCGAGGTCGCCGAGCCGGACCGCGAGATAGACGATCAGGATGCCCGCGATGATGCGCCCGAGTTTGGACAGGAGCGGCAGTTCCTCGTGGATGTCACGCCTGAAACCATAGGCCGCGAGCGTCGCCTCCAGAATGACCACGGCAAAGCCCATGCACGCTGCCGACAACAGGAACAGGAGCGGCAGAAGCGGCGTCTGCCAGAGCGGGTGCACCTGATGGCCCATGACCACGAGCAGCGAGCCGAGCGAACTTTGATGCATGCTCGGCAGAAGCACGCCCAGGCCGATGAACAGGAACATCACGCGGTTCATCACGCGCTGCAGGCCGTGGCGGCCAAGCCATTCGAGGAAGGCGGGCGAAAACTCGATCCACAGCACGAGGATATAGAGCGAGATGCACATCGCGACTTCGAACATCACCGAGCCGGTGTTGAAATAGGCCGGCGACAGGATGTGCCAGAAGTTCCAGTAGCGCCCGAGGTCGATGAGCACCGACAGGCCGCCGAGCGAGTAGCCGAAGACCGAGGCGGTGAGGGCAGGGCGGACCAGCGGGTGATACTCCCCGCGATTGAGGATGTACGCGACCATAGCCATCGCATAGCCGCCGCAGGCGAAGCCGGTGGCAATGACCACGTCCCAGACGACCCAGATACCCCAGGGGTAGCCGTTGTTGATGTTGCTGACGGCGCCGAGGCCGTACATGAAGCGCTGCGCGAGGAAATAGACCGCGACGGCGATCAACGCGCCCAGCGCCAGCGTGAACACGCCGAGGATCCGGCCACCGGCCGCGGCGTGCTTCTTGCGTCCGCGGACAGGCGCGGCGGTAACGTCAGTCATGATGGCCCTCATCGTCGTGATGCGTCCGCGCGCCGCGCCAGGCCGCTGCAACCAGCCCGGCCAGCACGACCGCCGGATAGACCAGCCCGCCGTAAAGCGCGTGCTGAACCGTTTCGGACACCGAGGCATAGGAGCGCTCGGGCATGCCCACCGGCAGGCCGAATTTCTCGAACGGCACGCCCGAGAGATAGCGCACCTGGGTGCCGCCCAGTTCCTTCTCGCCATACACCTGCGCGGTGTAAGTGGCGGCAGGGCGTTCGTGCGTGTCGCCAGAGTCCACCGTGCGGCGCGGGAAGACGTTCGCCTCGCCGGGCTTCATCGCCTTGCGCCGCTCGATTTCGGCAGTGAGCGCCTTGTAGCTGCCGAACAGCGTGGCGCCGGTCGGGCAGACCTTGGCGCAGGCCGGGATGTCGCCTTTCGCAAGCTCCTCCTTGCAGAGCTGGCATTTGGCGATGCGCGGCGTCGGCGTGTCGTACTGGAACTGCGGCACCTGATAGGGGCAGGCGACGACACAATAACGGCAGCCGATGCAGGCATCCGGATTGTAGGAGACGAGACCCGTTCCGGCCTCCTTATGCATGGCGCCGACCGGGCAGACGGACACGCAGGACGGGTCGATGCAATGCAGACATTGGCGCTTGATGTGCGCGAAGCCGTCTTCGACCTGGTCCTTGTTCTGCGCCGTTCCGTTCTCGTAGATCTTGATGACGGTGTAGGTCTTGCCCGACAGCCCGCGCGGGCTGTCCCACAACCCGCCGCCGATGGTGTCGTCGAGCGGCAGATCGTTCACCGTCTTGCACGCCGACATGCACGCCTTGCAGCCGATGCACAGCGTCGAGTCGTAGAGCAGGCCGACGGCGCTCTCAGGCACGGTGAGGTTTCCGCGCGCCTCGGCCCTGTCCGCGCCAAGGGCTGCGCAGGCCGCCACCGCAGCAGCGCCGCCCGCACCCCCGCGCAGGAATTCGCGACGATTGATAGTCATGGCGGCCTACTCCTTGCCGTCTTCGCCGGTCTCTGCCGCCTTCTCCGCCGCGGCGACGACCCGGTCCACGTCGTCGACGTAGAGATGAAGCGCAACCTGGGTGCCGCCGACCGTTGCCGGGCCGAGCGCACCGAAGTCCGGGTACTCGTCGGCGAGCAT
>JBNKDX010000107.1:0-7115 GCA_050288485.1 Rhodomicrobiaceae bacterium
GATGACCCTGCGGCTGATGACCGGGATCGACAACGGAACGACCTACGAGCGCTGGAAGCGCTGGTGGGACGGCGAGGGCGAGAGCTTCGAGATGCCGGACTACGAGGACGCCCTCCACGCCGAGCGCAAGCGCCAGCAGAGCAAGCGCGAAGCCTCCCGCAGCACGCTTCGGCGCGCGGACCGCCCACCTGCATGGCAGAGACCGGTTGAACTTCAAATTGCGCATGAGCATCCACGAGGCCGCGCCAGCCGCTTTCGTACCTTTGCGCACAAAACGCCCACACCGGGGACGCGGCCCGGCAGTCCGGCGCTGCGACCCTTTCACGCGGCCGTTCGCTATCATACCCAAAAACAGATGGCCTGTCCCGGCCCACGAGGAAATCGCGCTGATCAACGTTTGTTCCAGCCGCTCAAGAAATTGAAATCGCTCCACATTCTGGGGCAAAGTTGTGTGGCCGCCAAGATGACACGTCCAGCGGGCTTCGCCAAGCCGAATTGGTAAGTCCTCATCGCAATGTTCATGCGCCGACTCCGATGCTTCCATTCCCCCCGCGCGAACGCCAAAATGTTCGGGAGCGTTTCCGATCCCAACTTGCCCCGCTTCTCCTCCTTATCATTCCGGCTCTGGCGGCCCGGCCGCAGTTCATGCCCTCTGCCCCTTAAGACGCGCTGCCGCCTTCTTCCGCCCGATCAGGGGCAGAAGCGTTTTCAACTCGGGACCATGCTCGCGCCCCGTCAAGGCGAGCCGCAGCGGCTGGAACAGCGCTCTGCCCTTGGCGCCGGTCTCCGCCTTAACGGCCTCGGTCCACTTGCTCCACGTTTTCGCCCCCAGTCTTCCTGGCGGCAGGAGACGCTGCGCCGCCGCGAGAACGCCGTCATCCGCGATCACGGGATCGATCGGTCCTTCGACGATGCTCCACCAGTCTTTTATGTCCGCAAAGTGGCGTAGATTGGCGCGCGCGGCTTCCCAGAACGCCCGCCCGCCGCCGATGCCGTTCGCCGCGAGGCGAGGCGCGACGGCGTCGAAATCCAGATCATGGAGCAGCCTTGCGTTCAGAGAACGCAACTCTTCGATGTCGAAGCGCGCCGGTGCACGCGACAGTTTGCCAAAATCGAACAGTTCCACAAGTGCGGTCAAACTCTTATAGGGGGCGACCGCATGCGACGTGCCGATGGTCGCGGCATGGCTGAGGACTGCGAGCGGCTCAAGGCCCTCCTTGCGGAGCGACTGAATCGACAGCGACCCCAGCCGTTTGGAAAGCCCCTGCCCGTCGGCGCCGACCAGCAGACTATGATGCGCGAAATGCGGCGGCCGGCCCGCGAGCGCCTCGAAAAGCTGCACCTGCACGCCGGTATTGGCGACGTGATCCTCGCCGCGGATGATGTGCGTTACGTCGAATTCGATGTCGTCCACCACGCTTGGCAGGGTGTAGAGGTAGGTACCGTCCGCGCGCATCAGCACAGGGTCGGAAAGCGAGGACGCCTCGATGGCCTGAGGGCCGCGGATCAAGTCGCGCCATTCCACGGCGCGGTCTTCGAGCAGGAAGCGCCAGTGCGGCTGGCGGCCTTCCGCCTTCAGTTTCGCGCGGTCTCCAGCCGTCAGCTTCAGCGCGGCGCGGTCGTAGACAGGCGGCGCGCCGCGCGCGAGTTGGCGTTTGCGGCGAAGCTCCAGCTCATTCTGTGTTTCATAGCAGGGATAGAGACGGCCCGCGGCCTTCAGTTTCTCCGCCGCCGCGGCGTAGCGATCGAAACGCTCCGACTGCCGCGCCTCGGTATCCCAGCCGAGGCCCAGCCAGCGCAGATCGGCGCGGATGCCCTTGACATATTCCTCGCGGCTGCGCTCCTGGTCGGTGTCGTCGAAGCGCAGGAGGAACGCGCCGCCCTCGCGCCTCGCAAAAAGCCAATTGAGAAGCGCGGTACGCAGATTGCCGATGTGGATGCGGCCCGTCGGGCTGGGCGCGAAACGGACGATGGGCGCATTGGCGGCTGCCTTCTTTTTTCTGCCTGCCACGTCGTCGGCTCCTGATTGGGGTGGCCTCCCGCTTCTGCGGGAAGGACAAGAACACGCCGGCACCCTCCTTCGGGCAGGCATCGCCCGGCGTCATCCGGTTAAATCGTTTCGCGAAATTTGTTCGTGATCGGGTAGCGGCGGTCGCGGCCGAAATTCCGGTCGGTGATCTTTACACCCGGTGCGGCCTGACGGCGCTTGTATTCGGCGATATAGAGCAGACGCTCCACTCTTTTCACAACGTCCGGCGCATGACCGCGCTGGATGATGTCATGCAGCGGCATCTCGTGGTCCACGAGGCATTCCAGGATATCGTCGAGCACGTCGTATGGCGGCAGCGAGTCCTGGTCCTTCTGGTCCTCGCGCAGTTCAGCCGACGGCGCCTTGGTGATGATGTTCGCGGGGATGACTTCGCCGCCGGGGCCGAGGCAGTCCACCGGGCGCGTAGCGTTGCGGTAGCGGCATAAAGCGTAGACCTGCATCTTGTACAGGTCCTTGATGGGGTTGAAACCGCCGTTCATGTCGCCATACAGCGTGGCGTAACCCACGGAAACCTCGGACTTGTTCCCGGTCGTTACGACCATGGCGCCGAATTTGTTGGAAATCGCCATCAAGATGGTTCCGCGGGCGCGCGACTGCAGGTTTTCCTCGGTGATATCGGGGGCGAGATTTTGAAACAGCGGGTGCAGCGCGTGTCCGAAGCCTTCGACGGCCTCCGCGATCGGCACGGTATCGTAACGCACGCCGAGAGCGCGCGCGCAGGCTGCCGCGTCGCTCAGCGAATCCGTGGAGGTATAGCGGTAGGGCATCATGACGCAATGCACGCGCTCCGGCCCCAGCGCATCGACCGCCATGGCGGCGCACAGGGCCGAATCCACGCCGCCGGACAGGCCCAGCACGACGCCGGGAAAGCCGTTCTTGTTCACATAATCGCGCAGGCCCAGCACGCAGGCGCGATAGGCGGCGCCCTTCGTTTCCTCCAGCGTGGCGAGCGGCCCTGGTTCGCAGCGCCACCCTTGCGCGTCCTTCGTCCATTCCGTGAGCGTGATCGCCGGTTCCCAGCCGGGCATCTGCACGGCCACCGCGCCGCCGGGATTGACGACGAAGGATGCGCCATCGAAAACCAGTTCGTCCTGTCCGCCGAGCGGGTTGACATAGGCGAGCGGCAGGCCGGTCTCGCTCACGCGCGACGTGGCGTGATTCATGCGTATAGGGTATTTCGTGAGCGAGAAGGGCGAGCCGTTCGGCGTCAGCAGCATTTCCGCCCCCGTTTCGGCGAGGCGCTGGCAGACTTCCGGGGTCCATATGTCCTCGCAGATGGGGACGCCTATGCGCACGCCGCGGAAATCGAGCGGCTCCGGCGCGGGGCCCTGCTCGAAGACGCGTTTTTCGTCGAATACGCCGTAATTCGGCAGGTCCACCTTGTGATGCAGCGCCTGAACCTTGCCGCCATCGAGCAGCGCCGCCGAATTGCGCGGGTATTTCGTACCCGGCCACGGCGCGCCGATGAGAAGAGCAGGGCCGCCGTCCGCGGTCTCCGCGGCCAGCGCTTCAGCCGCCTGCCGCGATGCACGGATGAAGGCGGGCTTGAGAATGAGGTCTTCAGGAGGATATCCGGTCAGAAACAGCTCGGAGAACACGACGAGATCGGCGCCCAGCGTCGCAGCCACGGCGCGCGCCGAGCGGGCGAGCGACAGATTGCCGTCAATATCGCCCACCACCGGATTGAGTTGCGCCAGCGCGATCTTCAGCTTTGTGTTTGAGCCGGTCATTGCGCCATGCCCGATTTGTCAGGGTTTGTACTGACGGCGTCTCTCGGCGTTGACTTTGTCGAAGAAGTCGTTGACTTCCTGCTCGGTCGAGACCTTGTGCACCTCGCCGCCGTAGATCAGATACTTCCACTTCAGCTGCTCGCTGCTCGCCAGTTCCAGCGGCTTCACCGCCATCAGTTCCTCCATGGAGGTATCCGACGACACCCAGGGCGCGAACATGACATCCTTATGGGCTGCCTCGGCCATACTCGGCGACAGCAAACCCTCCTCCACGGCGGCCCGCACCATATCGACATAGGCGAACTGCACGAAACCGGAGCAGATGAAGTCGATGGGTGCGAACCTTTTGGATTTCTTCAGGTAATCCTTGATCGTTGGCGCACGCCCGAAAAGCTTGTCGCGCAGGCGGAAGAACCATTTCGAGCGGTCGGCGGCCAGCGCGGCGAGCAACGCGAAATTATAATCATCATCCTTGATGTAACGCAACATGCGTCCGCCGACCAGAGGCCGCATTTCATCGGTGAACCAGTCGGCTTCAAGCCGTTTGATGCCGACGATATAGCGCGGCTTGTCCTTGGTATCTTTGTAGACCTTGGTCGGCGCCACGATTTCCGAGAACGAATTCAGATCGACGCCGCTGAAAGTGGCTTCGATGAGGTAGGACTGGTCGACCGCGTTGTAAGAGTGCGGCGTCACGAAGGTAAGCGCGGCGTGCGCAAAACGGCTGTTGTCGAAAGTGCGCGTGAGGAAGGAGAAGAAACTCTCCAGCCGCGTGGACAGAATGATATCGCCGGGAGCGAGGAAATGACCGTAGTGGAAGCGCTCGACCGGCATGGGCCAGGTCACGCTGGAATCATCCGGCAGGATCGGCGCCTGCGGGGAGACTTCCCATCCGGCCAGCGAGCCCGGCGAGGCGGAAGGCTGCTGCGCCCTGTTGGTGACGGCCTCGTACATCGTATCACCAACGGTTTTGCTCAGACCTTCGGGCGTAAGCCGGAAATTCCTTTTACCCGAACCGCTCCTGAAGCTTTCGCCCATGACAGTCTTCTCCGAAACAACCGCGACAAACGCCCCACTGTACTGACGCCATGCGCATGCTTTCCTACACAGTCCGCCTGTGCCGTGCAAGAGCGACGGGGTCGCGGGTTGGCGGGGGGCGTGAGGCGGTAGCGTCCCAGGAGGGGCTGGCGATCTGGAGTTTCGCGAAGAGCGCATCCGGCCCTTCGGGCTAAAGGCCCGGACCGGTATGGCCGCGCTTCAACTGCACTTCGAATAGCCGCAGTCCCGGCAGCGCAGGCAGCCCTCGATATACTGCAAGGCGGTCGAGCCGCATCGCGAGCAGGTCTTCACCGTCCCGCTCGCGCCGGGCGTGGCCGCCGCGCTCTGCTGGGGCATTTCCTCCCCGGTCTCGCCCGCGCGCTGCAGGAAGCCGATATTCAGCATGTGCTGCTCGATGACGCCGCCGATGGCCGCCAGCAGGCTAGGCACATAGCGCCCCTCCATCCACTGGCCGCCGCGCGGGTCGAAAACCGCCTTCAACTCCTCCACCACGAAGGACACGTCGCCGCCGCGCCGGAAAACGGCGCTGATCATGCGCGTCAGCGCCACCGTCCAGGCGTAGTGCTCCAGGTTCTTCGAGTTGATGAAAATCTCGAAGGGCCGCCGTCTGCCCTCCTGCATGATGTCGTTGATGGTCACATAGATGGCGTGGTCAGAATCCGCCCATTTGAGCTTGTAGGTGAAGCCCGGCAGCATCTGATCGCGTTCGAGCGGCCGCATCATGTAGACGACTTCGCCCTTACCCGTCTCTCTGGACGGGGGCGCGGGCAGCGGAAGCGGCGGCTCGGCGCAGGGCTCCTCCGGGCATGGCGCGGCCGTCAGGACGCTGCCCGTTATGGGATTGGGCCGGTAGGCGGTGCAGCCTTTGAGGCCGAGCGCGTAGGCCTCGCGATAGAGGTTCTTGAAGTCGTCGAAACTCAAGGTTTCCGGGCAGTTGACCGTTTTAGAAATCGAGGCGTCCACATGCCGCTGGAACGCGGCCTGCATGGCGAGATGGTCTGCGGGCGCGAGGCTTTGCGCCGTGACGAAATAATCCGGCAGGGCGGCGTCATCGCCGAATGTCTCGCGGAACTGCCTGTAGGCGTGGTCCGTCACGGTCTCCTCACGGGGCGCGCCGTCCGGCGTCAGGATGCGGCGGCGATAAGTGAAATCGAAGACCGGCTCGATGCCGCTCGACACGTTCCCGGCCAGAAGTGAAATCGTGCCCGTGGGTGCGATGGAGGTGAGCGTGCCGTTGCGCACGCCATGGCGCCGGATCAGGGTCCTCGTCGTATCATCGAGGCGGCGGAAGGCCGGGCCATCCGCGAACGCCTTCGCGTCGTAGAGTGGGAACGCGCCCTTCTCGGCGGCAAGCCGCGCGCTTGCGCGGTAGGCGGCGCGGTCGATGAGCGCCATCCAGCGCTCGCCGAGGTCCACGCCATCGCGCGCGCCGTAATGCATGCGGCAGAAGATTAGCGCGTCGGCAAGGCCGGTCACGCCCAGGCCGATGCGGCGCTTTGCCTGCGCCTCCTGTTTTTGCGCCTTCAGCGGGAAATGCGACACGCCGATCACGTCGTCGAGGAAGCGCACCGCCACCGCGGCCAGTTCTTCCAGCCGCGCCTCATCCAGCCGCGCTTTCGCCGTGAAGGGATCGCGGACGAGCCGGGCGAGGTTGATCGAGCCGAGGAGGCAGGCGCCGTGGCTGGGCAGAGGCTGCTCGCCGCAAGGGTTGGTGGCGTGGATGGTCTCGCAGTAGCCGAGATTGTTCTCGCGGTTCACGCGGTCGATGAAGATCACGCCCGGTTCGGCAAAATCGTAGGCGGAGCGCATGATCTGCTCCCACAAACTCGCCGCGGGCAGCGTCTTGTACACGCGCCCGTCGAAGACGAGGTCCCATGGCGCGTTGCTGGCGACGGCTTCCATGAAGGCATCCGTCACCAGCACAGACAGGTTGAACATGCGGAGTTGCGTGGGGTCGGCCTTTGCGGCGATGAACGCCTCGATGTCGGGGTGGTTGCATCTGAGCGTGCCCATCATCGCGCCGCGCCGCGACCCCGCCGACATGATGGTCCGGCACATGGCGTCCCACACGGTCATAAAGCTGACCGGCCCGGAGGCGTCGGCGCCGACGCCCTTCACGGCCGCGCCTTTCGGTCTCAGGCTGGAGAAGTCGTGGCCAATGCCGCCGCCCTGCTGCATGGTGAGCGCGGCTTCCTTCACGTTCTCGAAGATCGAGCCGAGGTCGTCGCTGATGTCGCCCATGACGAAGCAGTTGAAGAGCGTCGTGAGACGGCCCG
>JBNKDX010000108.1:0-7105 GCA_050288485.1 Rhodomicrobiaceae bacterium
AGCCAATTTCGCCGTCATCAAGCACATGGCGAGCAATATTTTGCGCTCTTCGAAAGGCAAGCAGAGCATGCGCCAAAAACGTCACGCCGCGGCTTGGGACGAGGACTTTCTGTTCGACATGATCACCGCCTAAAAATTCATGCGATTCCCCTGGAGCACAAAGACGCTGAAGGGGCCCTATGAGGGAACTGCGGCGGCGTACACTGAAAAGAGGAACTGGTGGGATCGACTGACCGGCGGCGGTAAGGACGCCGAGCCGCCGTTTGGGGCCGTGCGAGGCATCAGGAAGCCTGAATAGCGGGGGCGGGCAGGCGGTTTAGGGGCCGGAATGGCTTGACGCCGCCGCTTTGGCGGGCAAAGTGGCGCGCGAGCGACTGTCTCTGCCAGAGGTGACCGGCGATGCGCATTGTCTTGCTGAAACTGTCCGTTGCGGCCGTGGCCGCGGGTGTTCTTCTGTCCGCCGCCGCCCAGGCGGAAGCGTTGACGTGCAACCACACGCAGAGCTTCGAAAGCTGGATGCGGGACTTCCGGCGTGAAGCCTCGGCTGCAGGCATTTCGCAGCGCACGATATCGCGTGCGCTCGATGGCGTGAGGTTCGATCCCGGCATCGTGAGGAGGGATCGCGCGCAGGGCGTCTTTTCACAGAGCTTTCTGAAATTCTCCGGCCGGATGGTGGCGGCTTACCGGCTCAAAACCGGTGGCGCGCTCATTCGCAAGCATCGTGCGACTTTCTCGCGCATCGAGAAGGAGTTCGGCGTTCCCGCGCCGGTGATCGTCGGCTTCTGGGGGCTGGAGACGGATTTCGGCGCCAACAGCGGCAAGAGCCCCATTCTGCGTTCGCTGGCGACGCTGGCCTATGATTGCCGCCGCCCCGACATGTTCCGCGAGCAGTTGCATGCGGCGCTGAAGATCGTCGAGCGCGGCGATCTGACGCCGGACGAGATGGTCGGCGCCTGGGCCGGCGAGATCGGGCAGACGCAGTTCCTGCCCAGCCATTATTATGAATTCGGCGTCGATTACGACAGCAACGGCAAGGTTGACCTGCGCCACAGCGTGCCCGACGTGCTGGCCTCGACGGCGAGGCTTCTGGTCCATCACGGCTGGCGTCGCGGGGAGCCGTGGCTGCAGGAGGTAAGGGTCCCGCGTGAACTGCCATGGCAGGAAGCCGACGTGTCGATCGAGCATCCGCGCTCGCAATGGGCGAAGTGGGGGGTGAAGCTGGCTGACGGCCGGTCGCTGCCCGCCGACGGGCTGCCTGCTTCGCTGCTGCTGCCGATGGGGCGGAACGGCCCGGCTTTCCTGGGCTACCGGAATTTCAAGGTATACACCGAGTGGAACCAGTCGCTAATTTACGCCATCACCGCCGCCTATTACGCCACGCGCTTGGCTGGCGCGCCTCCCTACGACAAGGGACGCGGCGAGGCGCCGGTCTTCGGTGCGCGGCAGGTAGCTGAGTTGCAGCGGCTGCTGACGCGCGGGGGATATGACGCCGGAGAGGCCGACGGCAAGCTGGGGCTGCAGACGCGCGCCGCGGTGCGCAAAGCGCAGCTGAAGTTCGGCCTGCCCGCGGATTCATATCCGTCGGACGAATTGTTCACGCGTTTGCGTGGGCGGTAGGCTGGTTCGATGCGCTCCGCCAGCGGCGCAGCCTGTGCCGGCGCCGGTCACCGGCCCAGCGCGAAAAAGGTGGAAGCGGCGCACATGTCGGCATAGTGCAAGGTCCGGCGCGCCTTGGCTTCGGCGTCGGTTCCCCAGCGTTCGATCTGAAAATCCTCGTCCACATGGGCCGCGGCCCAGCATTCGTCCAGGGTCAGCCGTCCGGAGGCATGCGCCAGGGCCAGCAGAGCCGAACCTGTGAGCGAGGTCATCATGTGCAGCGCGGTCAGCGGGAAGGCATCGAGCGCTGTCAGAGAAGGGCGCAGAACCTCGATTGCGTGCGGGGGCTGCTCCACCGGCATGATGCCCGCCGTCGTGATGAGGCGTGCCCCGAACTGCTCGCTGGCCCAGTGCAGCACCGGCTCCCACGCGGCGTTTTGCCGTGCGATCAGCTCGGACGGCTCCTCAGCGCGATAGCAGATCAGGTCCCGCGCGGCGAAGCGAAGAATGTCTTCTGTGACGTCCGCCTCGCGGCCGCTGACCGCGTCTATAGCGGTGTTGGCCAGCCGCGTCAGCGGCATCAGCCGCCGGTCGATTTGCGCGCCTTGAGCGTTCCATTCGGCGGCGATGGCCGCAGCGAGCGCTTGCCCGGGCAAGAAAAACTCCGCGCGCAGCGGCGTCCTGATACCGCGCCCGTCGAGCAGGACACGCCACACGCCGCCCGCTTCCGCCACGTTGGCGGCCTCATAGAACCGGCGTTCTGCTTCGGCATCGTGCTGGCGGCCGTTTCCGTTCTTCATGCGACGGCGGAAGCGCGCATTGGGGACAGCGTCGACAACAGCGCCGCGAAGTCCAGCACCACATCCGCAGCGCCCGCCTTCCGGAGTTCGTCGGTCCCGTGATAGCCCCAGCCGACACCGATCCCGCGCACGCCCGCCGCGCGCGCCATCGCCATGTCGAAGCTGGTGTCGCCGACCATCACCGTTTCGTGTGGTGCGGCGCCGACAGCGGACATGGCCTGAATGAGCATCGCCGGGTGGGGTTTCGACGGCGCGTCATCGGCTGTCTGCACCGTGGCGAACGCATGGCGCAGACCTTCACGTTCCAGGAACAGGTAGATGCCGCGCCGGGATTTGCCTGTGGCCAGCCCGAGTGAGGTGCCGCCATGCTCGTGCAGGTCGAGGATAGCCTCGCGGGCGCCGGGGAACATCGGATCCGGCCATGCCAGTTTCTGGCGCATCTGTGAAACGGCGGCGCGGTAGGATTTCGCCAGCCGGTCAACCAGTTCCTTGTCGCGACTGCCGGCCAGCGCGGTCATCGTCTCCGTCACGGACAGGCCGATATGGCGCACCAGTTGCGCGCGGTGCGGTATCGGCAGGCCGTTAACGGCAAAGGCCGAGGTCATTGCCTCGACGATGTGGTGCTGACTGTCAACGAGCGTGCCGTCACAGTCGAATACTACGAGCTTATACATCGAAATCTCGCGGCTGCGGTTTGGATGTGTTTCCTGGCGGACAAGACGCCTTCCTGCCACGATACGGCTCAGTAAGGCGCCGTGTGTCTCCGCCTTGCCTCCTTCAGCGGTCCTCTCGAATACCAACCTGTGGTGTTAATGTTATAGGATTACAACCCTTCATAGCGCTCAATAAACCCTACAACGGTACGCAGCGCAATGGTGGAAAACAACTAGGCAGTATTCCCAATTGCGTTACACACGGGTGACATGATGCGGCGTATCGGAACGGCGCCGCCTCAGTCCGTTTGCGCGGCGTATTTGTTCGTATTCAGGCCCAGCAGTTCCCACGTCGCGCGCATGTGCTCCGGCAAAGGCGCGGTAACGTCCAGCGGCGCAATGCCGCGGCCCCGCGGTACGATCAGCCGGTTGGCGTGCAGGTGGAGCTTCATGTCCAGCCCCTCGACGGGCAGACCCCTGTCGCCCTCATATTTCTGGTCACCCACGATGGGCGTGCCCAGGATGGCCATGTGCGCGCGAAGCTGATGCTGGCGGCCGGTAACCGGCTTCAGCGATACCCAGGCCAGCTTGTTGGCCACCCGCTCGATGACCGAATAATGCGTCACCGCCGCCTGCGCCTGCTCCTGTTCGCCCGCGAGCGCCTTGCGCACACGGTCTCCGTCCGGGCCGGAAGCCTTCACCAGCGCTGCATCCACCTTGCCTTGCGGCGGCTTGGGGATGCCCTTCACCAGCGCCCAGTAGATCTTCTGCACGGAGCGGGTCTGAAACAGCCGCCCCAGCCGCCCGGCGACGGCGCGGTTCTTGGCGACCAGCAGCACGCCCGACGTATCGCGGTCGAGACGGTGGACGAGGCGCGGCCTGCCGCCAAAACGATCCTCCATCCCCGCGAGCAAACCGTCAATGTGACGCTTGGTCTTGGTGCCGCCCTGCACCGCGATGCCATAGGGCTTGTTGAGGACGAGAACTTCGTCGTCTTCGTAGAGGATGATGTTCTCGATGAAGCTGCGGTCGGCTTTGGATAGGCCCAGCGGCGCCTGCAGAGACGGGCGCTGGCCGGTGGCGGGGGAGGACGCATCGAAATCGGCGAGGCGGCGGACCTTCACCTCGTCGCCCTCATCGATTCGCGTCTCGGGCTTGGCCCGCTTCCCATTGACGCGGACCTGGCCGGTGCGCAGCAGTTTCTGCATCAGCCCGTGCGGGAGGGATGGGAAATGCGCCTTCAGCCAGCGGTCGAGGCGCATGCCCGCTTCCGCCGCCTTCACCTGCCTGATGCCTTCTTGCGCGATGTCAGCCATGTGTATATCCCCGCCGGTATCGTCCGGCGAGGCCACTCCTTCCGATTCGGTGTGTCTTGCCAAGCGCCGCCGTCAGCTCTCGCGGCGAATGAAACGGCTGCGCAGCTTCGTGGCCACCCACAGCCCGATGAAGGCGCCGATCAGCGCTGCGGCCAGGGTGACGCTCAGCTTGGCGACGAGGTCGAACTGCTCGACCTGCTCGGGCGCCGCGAAGCGCTTGACATCGAGAAGGGCGTCAACCAGCCAGCCAGCGAAACGGGCGCCGATCAGCCCGACGATGACGGCGAAAAGGATGCCGAAGATCGCCTTCATTTGACCTCCCAGAACCAGATTTCGCTCGATTTGCTATAGCCCGCCAGCCAGCCGAACCACGGGAACAGCATCTTCGCCGAGGTGCGCCAGCCGTTCCACAGGTCGATATGGTCGCCGGTGGGCCGCGTGGTGTCGGTCATGCGCCACCAATAGCCGTTGAAGAAGATGATACCCTTGCGGCCGTTCAGTTCGTTGGCGAAGTCCTGCGGCTGCCCCAGCGTCCGGGCCGGACCGATGCCCGGTATGCTCGCGCGCTTGAGGGCGTTCGCCAATTCGTGGGCGCGAATGAAGTGCATGTCGTCCGCGCTGTGGCCGGTCAGCGAGGCCCTGTTGCAGGTCAGGGCGCCGGGCAGCAGATTGCGCGTCACGCCTGACCGTTTCAGGCACACGCCCATGCGAATGGCGCACTGGTTGGAGAAAGTGGCGATCCCAAGCGTACGGCAGGGATATTGTTCGCCGGAATTGGTCGGGTGGTTCGCCCACAATTGACTGAATGAAACCATCTGACCTCCCTCTCACCGAGCGCACGAAAAACTCAATCCAGCCTATAGCACAGCCGGCGGCGTTACATAAGGCGGTTGCGCAGGCGGCGAATGGCGTGGCTCAGCTCTTCTTCTTTCCGGCCCGCAGCTTAGCCCAGGCGTCGAGTCTTCGGGCGATGTCCTTTTCCTCGCCGTTGTGCGTCGGCGCGTAGAAACGCTGGCGGCCCATATTTTCGGGGAAGTAATCCTGGCCGGAGAAGCCCTCGGGCGTGTCGGGATCGTAGATGTAACCCTCGCCATAGCCTTCGGCGGCCATCAGCTTGGTGGGCGCGTTGAGGATGTGCTTGGGCGGCGGCAGCGAGCCATGGTCTTTGGCGGCGCGCATGGCCCGTTTGAAGGCGACGTAGGCCCGGTTGGATTTCGGCGCGGCGGCGAGGTAGATCACGGCCTGCGCGATGGCCAGTTCGCCTTCCGGCGAGCCGAGGAAATCGTAGGCGTCCTTGGCGGCGATAGCCTGAACCAGCCCCTGCGGATCGGCGAGGCCGATGTCCTCCACCGCCATGCGCACGACGCGGCGCGCGACATAGAGCGGGTCCTCGCCGCCGTCCAGCATGCGCGCCAGCCAGTAGAGCGCGGCGTCGGGATCGGAACCGCGCACCGATTTGTGAAGCGCGCTGATGAGGTCGTAATGACCGTCGCGGCTTTTGTCGTAGAGCGGTGCGCGCCGCTGGACGATGTCCACGAGTTCGGCGGGCGTGAGCGGAGCGGCGGCGCCGTTCGTGGCGGCATAGACGCTCTCGGCGAGGTTGAGGACGGCGCGGCCGTCGCCGTCGGCCATGGAGACGAGCTGGGTGCGGGCTTCCGCGTCGAGCGGCAGGGGGCGGCCTTCCGTCTTCTCGGCCCGGGCGAGCAACCCTTCGAGCGCGTCCTCATCGAGCCGCCGGAACACCAGCACGCTGGCGCGAGAGAGAAGCGCGCCATTCAGTTCAAAAGACGGGTTTTCGGTGGTCGCGCCCACCAGCGTGACGGTGCCGCGCTCGACATAGGGCAGAAAGCCGTCCTGCTGCGCGCGGTTGAAGCGGTGGATTTCGTCCACGAACAGCGCGGTGCCGAGGCCGGTTTGGCGGCGCGCGCGGGCGGCGTCGAATACGCGGCGCAAATCCTGCACGCCGGAGTAGATGGCGGAAAGCTGCTCGAAATGGAGCTTCGCTTTCTCGGTCACCAGCCGGGCGACGGTTGTTTTCCCTGTCCCCGGAGGCCCCCAGAAGATAATCGAGCGCAAGCCGCCTTTGTCCAGCATGCGCCGCAAAATGCCTTCAGGCCCTAGAAGATGATCTTGCCCCACCACCTCGTCGAGCGTTTTCGGGCGCAGACGATCAGCCAGCGGACGCGGCGCGCCCTCTTCCATGCCAGCGGCTTCGAATAGTGTCGTCATGAAATTGCAGCCCGTTCCATTGTGGCTTGGCGTTACTTATCCCGCCTTAAGTTGCTTTTTCATCGCCCTATGAGGAATACCCAGTTTCACTAATGGGTCTCCGAAAATTTCATAACCGCACTTGCGGTAAAAATCGACAGCGACTTCCCGCGCGTAGAGTTCTATTGCCGTTGAGCCATTGTCCAGCGCGAGTTGCTCCGCAGTTTTTATAAGTTTTCTGCCCAGGTTTTGTTTTCGCAAAGCAGGGTCAACGATCATGTGCCGTAATCTGAGCGTATCCTGCGTGTAAGGAACCAGCGTGACGTTTCCAACTACGTCATTGCCGCTTGTTGCGACTATGTGAAACGAACCCGCATCTTCTTCAAGCTCCTTGGGCGTGATTACCAAACCCAGCGGCTCGCGTAGATATTTACTGCGCAGTTCGGTTGCTTTCCAATAAAGCTCTGAGCCGTGAGGAACAATCCGGATCGTGATGCCGTCAGGTAGAGGAAGATTTCCGGGCAAGGCGGTG
>JBNKDX010000109.1:0-7056 GCA_050288485.1 Rhodomicrobiaceae bacterium
GCCATCGGGCCGGGCTTGTCCAGCGACACGACACAGGCGCTCGAAGCGCTCAAGGCCAAGTGGTGCGAGGAAAAGCCGAAGCTGGCCACGCGGCAGGCGTCGCAGGCGGTGATCAACGCCATCGCGCCCGTCACCCCGAAACTGATCGGCGGCTCGGCGGACCTCACGCACTCGAACCTGACCGTCGCCAAGAGGCAGAAATCCGTTATGGCGTCGGACTACTCGGGCAGCTACATCCATTACGGCGTGCGCGAGCACGGCATGGCGGCGGCGATGAACGGCATCGCGCTCCACGGCGGTTTCGTGCCTTTCGGCGGCACGTTCCTGGTGTTCACCGACTATTGCCGCCCCGCGATCCGGCTGTCGGCGCTGATGGGCCAGCGCGTCATCTATGTCATGACGCATGACTCGATCGGTCTCGGCGAGGACGGCCCGACGCATCAGCCGGTGGAGCATTTCGCCGCGCTACGCGCCATTCCCGGCGTGCTGGTGTTCCGCCCCGCCGACGCGGTGGAGACGGCCGAGGCATGGCAGATGGCGCTGGAGATGGACGACCGGCCGTCGGTCTTGTGTCTCACGCGGCAGGGACTGCCCGCCTTCAGGACGGAGATGACAGACTACAACCTCACCGGCTTCGGCGCTTATGTCGTGCGCGAACCAGCGGGCGGGCGCGACGTCACGTTCCTGGCGACCGGCTCGGAAGTCTCGCTCGCGTTGACCGCGGCGGATCAGCTCGCCGTCGAAGGGATCAAGGCGGCGGTGGTGTCCATGCCCTGCTGGGAACTGTTCCGCGAGAAGCCCATGCACTACCAGGAGGAAGTTCTCGGGACCGCGCCGTGCATCGGCATCGAGGCGGGCGTCCGCCAGGGCTGGGACGAGTGGATCGGGCGCGGCGGCGCGTTTATCGGCATGTCGAGTTTCGGCGCCTCCGCACCGGCGGGCGAGCTTTACAAGCATTTCGGTATTACAGCGGAGAATGCCGTAGCTGCGGCGAAACGGCTGGTGAAAGGCTGACGGCCAGGATCATGCGATTTCTGGCCCTCAGTTAAGAAAAGACCCCGCGTCATGGCGGGGCCTGACCCGGCCAGCCACGGGGCATTTGGGGAAAGTTTGGTGTGTAACTCTCGATGGCCGGACGGGTGTCCGGCCATGACGGTAAAGCTGTGCCATGAGGGCGGCAAGAGCGTTGCACCCGGTTGAAGCACGAACGCACTGGATGGCGTCGCGGCCGCGTCCCCCGGCATGACCGCGACAGGATTATGAAGAAGGAGCAATGCAGATGAACGCACCAGCGGCATCCGGCGCCGGAAAATACAAGTCCGGCGTGATGGAATACAAGAAGATGGGCTACTGGGACGGCGATTACGAGCCCAAGGATACCGACATCATCGCCCTGTTCCGCATCACGCCGCAGGATGGCGTGGACCCGATCGAGGCGGCGGCGGCGGTCGCGGGCGAAAGCTCGACGGCGACGTGGACCGTGGTGTGGACGGATCGTCTGACCGCCTCCGAGAAGTACCGCGCACGCGCCTACCGCGTCGATCCGGTGCCCAACGCGCCGGGCCAGTACTTCGCCTATATCGCCTACGATCTCGACCTGTTCGAGCCGGGTTCGATCGCCAATCTCACGGCCTCGATCATCGGCAACGTGTTCGGCTTCAAGCCCTTGAAGGCGCTGCGGCTCGAAGACATGCGCTTCCCCATCGCCTATGTGAAGACCTTCCAGGGACCGGCGACCGGCATCGTGGTGGAACGCGAGCGCCTCGACAAGTTCGGCCGGCCGCTGCTGGGCGCCACCGTCAAGCCGAAGCTCGGCCTGTCGGGCCGCAATTACGGCCGCGTGGTGTACGAAGCGCTGAAAGGCGGGCTCGACTTCACCAAGGACGACGAGAACATCAACTCGCAGCCCTTCATGCACTGGCGCGAGCGCTTTCTCTACTGCATGGAGGCCGTGAACAAGGCCCAGGCCGCGTCCGGCGAGGTGAAGGGCACCTATCTCAACGTCACCGCCGCCACCATGGAAGACATGTATGAACGCGCCGAATTCGCCAAGGAACTCGGCTCGGTCGTCGTCATGATCGACCTCGTGATCGGCTACACGGCCATTCAGTCCATGTCGAAATGGTGCCGCAAGAACGACATGATCCTGCACCTGCACCGCGCGGGCCACTCGACCTACACGCGGCAGAAGACGCACGGCATTTCGTTCCGCGTCATCGCCAAGTGGATGCGCCTCGCGGGCGTGGACCACATTCACGCGGGCACCGTCGTCGGCAAGCTTGAAGGCGACCCGCATTCCACGCGCGGCTATTACGACATCTGCCGCGAGGACTTCAGCCCGATGAAGCTTGAGAACGGCATCTTCTTCGACCAGCATTGGGCGAGCCTGCCCAAGCTGATGCCGGTGGCCTCGGGAGGCATTCACGCCGGACAGATGCACCAGCTCATCGACCTGCTCGGCGAGGACGTCGTCTACCAGTTCGGCGGCGGCACTATCGGCCATCCGCACGGCATCGCGGCGGGTGCGACGGCCAACCGCGTGGCGCTCGAAGCCATGATCCTGGCGCGCAACGAAGGCCGCGACATCCTGGCGGAAGGCCCGGAAATCCTGGCCGACGCCGCGAAATGGTGCGCGCCGCTCCGTGCTGCGCTGGACACCTGGAAGGACGTGACTTTCGACTACGCCTCGACCGACACCCCCGATTTCGTGCCGCAGGTTTCGACCTCGGTCTAAGGAGAGACACCCATGAGAATTACCCAAGGCGCCTTCTCGTTCCTTCCCGACCTGACGGACGAGCAGATCAGGAAGCAGATCGAATACTGCATTTCCAAGGGCTACGCGGTGAACATCGAGTTCACCGACGACCCGCATCCCCGCAACACCTATTGGGACATGTGGGGCGCGCCGATGTTCGACATCGCCGACCCGGCGGCGGTCATGATGGAGCTGGCTGAGTGCCGCAAGGTCTATGGCGGGCGCATGTATATCCGCATGTCGGCGTTCGACGCCAGCCACGGCTGGGAGTCGGTGAAACTGTCCTTCATCGTCGACCGTCCGAAGGAGGAGCCGGGCTTCGCGCTGGAGCGCCTGGAGCGTGCGGGCCGCGTAATGGGTTACTCGACGCGGGCCTATGCGACGAACAAGCCCGAGGGCAGCCGGTACTGAGAAAGGAAATCCCCCTCACCCAGATGCGGGACGCACGCGGGTGAGGAGGGAGCCAAAGACAAGTGGGGATGGCCATGGCTGATGAACCCAAAGCGAATGTGCCCGCTACGGATCAGCCGGACGGCGCAATCGACCTCCGCAGCGAATTCGCGGAGACGGGCCTCGGCGACGTGCTGGACGCGCTCGACCGCGACCTCGTGGGCCTCGCGCCCGTCAAACAGCGCATCCGTGAAATCGCGGCGCTCCTTTTGGTGGATCGCGTCCGCGCCCGCATGGGGCTGACGTCCGAGGCGCCGACGCTGCATATGAGCTTCACCGGCAATCCCGGCACCGGCAAGACCACGGTCGCGCTCCGGATGGCCGAAATCCTGCACAAGCTCGGCTATGTGCGCAAAGGCCATCTCGTGTCGGTCACACGCGACGACCTCGTCGGGCAATATATCGGCCACACCGCGCCGAAGACGAAGGAAATCCTCAAAAAAGCGATGGGCGGCGTGCTGTTCATCGACGAGGCCTATTACCTCTACCGGGCGGAGAATGAGCGCGACTATGGGCAGGAGGCCATCGAAATCCTCCTGCAGGTCATGGAGAACCAGCGCGAAGACCTAGTCGTGATCCTCGCAGGCTATGCCGACCGCATGGACCAGTTCTTCCAGATGAACCCCGGCTTCCGCAGCCGCATCGCCCATCACATCGACTTCCCCGACTACACGGACGGCGAATTACTGCAGATTGCCGAGATCATGCTCGCCAAGCAGAATTACCGGCTGAGCGAGACGGCGCGCGAAGCGCTGAAGGCTTACATCGCGGCGCGCAAGAGCCAGCCGCTGTTCGCCAACGCCCGCTCGATCCGCAATGCGCTCGACCGCGCGCGCCTCAGGCAGGCGAACCGCGTCTTCGCCAGCGAGGGGCCGGTGGCGGCGGAAGCGTTGTCCACCATAGAGGCGCCGGATATCCTGGCGAGCCGTGTGCTACAGAATGCCGACGGCCCGAAGCCAAACAATACGAACGAGGAAACGACCCGAAATGGCTGATGAAATTCTGATCGCACCGTCCATCCTGTCAGCCGACTTCGCCCGGTTCGGCGAAGAGGTCAAAGCCATCGACGAAGCGGGTTGCGACTGGGTCCATGTCGACGTCATGGACGGCCACTTCGTGCCCAACATCACCTTCGGCCCGCAACTCGTCAAATGCATCCGGCCGTGGACGCAGAAAGTCCTCGACGTCCATCTGATGATCTCGCCGGTCGATCCCTATATCGAGGCGTTCGCCAAGGCTGGGTCCGACATCATCACCGTGCATGCCGAAGCAGGCGTGCATCTTGACCGCTCGCTGCAGCTCATCCGCAGCCTCGGCAAGAAGGCGGGCGTATCGCTCAATCCCTCGACCCCGGAAAGCGTGGTCGAATATGTGCTCGACAAGCTCGACCTGATCCTGGTGATGACCGTCAATCCCGGTTTCGGCGGGCAAGCTTTCATCCCCTCGCAGCTTGGGAAAATCCGCCGCCTGCGCGCCATGATCGGCGACCGCCCCATCGACCTGGAGGTGGATGGCGGGGTCAGCCCGGAGACGGCGGGTGCGGTCGTAGCGGCGGGCGCGAATGCGCTGGTCGCGGGCTCGGCGGTGTTCAAGGGCGGCACGCAGCAAGCCTACGCCGCCAATATCGCCGCCATCCGCGACGCCGCGTCAGCCGGATGAATACGGACGGTAAAAGCACCGTTTCCGCCAGGAAATTCACTTCCCGGCGCTTGCGTCTTGCGTAACCCACTCGTGACTGGCAATTGAATATGCCCGGCGGCATGCTCGTTTGCGTCGGTCAGGGTCGGGGCTTTGCGGAGTACGCATGGGCAGTTTTCATTCGGGCGCAGCGCGGGTGCGCCTGCCGCAGATGGCGGCGCATTGGGCCGTCACGGTTGCGATGGTGCTGCTGGCGGCGCAGGGCGCGCTATTCTTCGCCTCCCCCGCGCATGCCGGGGATCATGTTCGCAAATCGGTCCTCGAACTCTTTACCAGCCAGGGGTGTTCATCCTGCCCGCCCGCCGACGCGCTTCTCGGCAAGCTCGCCAAGCGCGATGACATCGTCGCGCTGACCATGCCGGTGGACTACTGGGATCATCTCGGCTGGAAGGACACGCTGGCCAAGGAAGCCTTCACGCAGCGGCAGCGCAACTATGCCGAGTCCCGCGGCGACCGGGAAATCTATACGCCGCAGCTTGTGGTCAACGGCGTGGCGCCTGTCATCGGCAGCCACGCCGACGACATCGAAGACGCCATGCGGCGCACGTCGCAAGGGCTTGGCGAGGCGTGGGTTCAGCTGGCATTGCAAAGCCACGGTGAGGCTGTCGATCTGCAGGCAGGGGCCGCCGCCCCGGGCAGCGCCTATCGCAGCGGCACGGTGTGGCTGGCGTTTTTCAGCAACGCCGTTCCGGTCGATATCCGCCGCGGCGAAAACACCGGCAGCAGGGTCACCTACACGAATGTCGTGCGCAGCCTTCAGCGCGCGGGGCATTGGGACGGCGAGGCCGCAAGCTTCCACGCGGCAATCCCGCGCGGATCGGGCGTCGACGGCTGCGCGGCCTTCCTGCAGGCCGACGGTTCGAAAGTCATCCTGGGCGCGGCAATCGAACATCTCGCCGCCCGTTGACCGGTTCCGCTGAGCCGCCGCGCGTGACGAAGGGCATGGCGGCGATCCACTCGGCTTCACAGCGGCTCACGCCGATGTCCTTGAGCGCCCTGCCGGAAAGCGCGAGGAGGGCGCGCCGCTGACGGCGAACCTCCACGAACGCTTCCACCGCCAGCATCCAGCGGAACAGAGTGTCGAAGATCCTGGCGCGCGCATAAGTGCGCGGGGGGGCGGCCATGGGCAGGAACTCCGTTCTCATAGACATCGGCTTTGCCTTTCGTGAGGGCAGGCTCCGGCGCATCGCCGCTGGCGCGCGGGCGCAGATGCGCGCCGCATGGGGCGGGCCATGACGTGCCGGATTGCCGGTCCCTAATTCTTCAAAGCGCCTGCTTTTATGGGCGCCGCGACGCTCGGGAACACTCCGGAACTTGCGGTCCAATTACGATTGTGCGTACCGCGGGCAGGCTGCCGCGGATCGTGTCTTCATTGTTAACCCGGCTCTATGCATAAGGGAAATGAATGTTTATTATCTCCTCCATAACGTGTCTTTATGGAGAGCGGATGAGCCGGAACATCGACATCGGATTGTTGCGAGCTTTCGTGGCCGTCGCCGAGACGGGGGGGATGACGGCCGCGTCGCGGCTCCTGAATCTTACGCAGGCGGCCATCAGCCAGCAGATCAGGCGGCTGGAAGACCAGCTCGGGCAACAGCTTCTCGACCGGGATCGGCGCCGCGCCGCGCTCACGCCGCCCGGCGAGCGCCTCTACGCGTTCGCGCAGCGCATGCTGGCGCTGAACGACGAGGCATGGGGAATGATGACATCGCCGGACTTCGAGGGCGAAGTGAAATTCGGCGTTCCCCACGACGTCATCAGGCCGTTCATTCCAGCGATATTGAAGAATTTCGCCCAGCACTGGCCGCGCGTTCGCATCACGCTGATATGCTCGACGACCTTGCTGCTCTGCGAAATGCTGGAGCGGGGCGAGGTCGATCTGACGCTGACGACGGAGGAGGAGGCTGGCGGCCTGGGCGAACTGCTGCTGCCCAGCCAACTCGTCTGGGTCGGGGCGCGGGGCGGGGAGGCGTACCGGCGGAGGCCGCTTCCGGTATCAATCGGTGACGGGACATGCGCTTTCCGTGCGGCGTGTCTGAAGGCGCTGGCCGGTGTCGATGTCGATTGGCGGGTGACGTGCGAAACCAGCGACATCACCCCCTATTGCGCGACGATCGAAGCCGATCTGGCTGTCGCTCCGATGCTGGCGCTGG
>JBNKDX010000110.1:0-7038 GCA_050288485.1 Rhodomicrobiaceae bacterium
CCTGGTACTGCTCGACCACCGGCGCGATCCTGTCGTACTGCCCGACGATGTCGAGGCCGCTCTCCGTCGTCAGCTCCTCGCGCCGCTCGGGGACGAGCATGGCGAGGTCCGGGCGGATCTTCAGCCCGAACGCGACGATGTCGTCGGCGAGCGCGAACTCGAGGCCGAAGTGCGGGACGCTGCTCCGCAGCACCTCGACGTCGCGCTCGCGGATGTGGCGCCGGTCCTCGCGCAGATGCGCCGTTATGCCGTCCGCCCCGGCCTCGGCCGCAAGCTCGGCGGCGCGCAACGGATCAGGATGCCGTCCGCCCCGGGCATTCCGGATGGTGGCGACATGGTCGATATTCACACCGAGACGCAATGGACGCATGGCTGCGAACCTACCTCACGCAGAAACAGAAGCCGCGCGGAGACTGAGCCGCCGCTGCAGCTTGGCCGCACGGGAAACGGTGAGCAGCCACCGGACAGCGCCATAAACCACTGCCGCAGCGAGGCCGCCGAGCGGCAGCGAACCGATCGCCATCGGCTTCAAGATAGGCCATAATCCCTCCAGTGCAATGAGAACCGCGCGTGGCGAGCCCCCCTGGAGCGATTGGCCGAGCATGGCCGCCTTGTGCTGCAGTTCCACGAGGTGGAAGCTGCCGGCGCCGCCGAGCATGAGTTCGCCCAAATGGTAGGTCGAAACCCAGATCAGGGGATAGGTCAGCGGATTGCCGGCGAAAGACGCCAGGAACGAAGCGAGAATGCTGGCGCGCAGCATCCAGGCCAGCACGGCGCACATGATGAGCTGTCCGCCAAAAAACGGCGTGAAAATGACGAAGACGCCCACCGCGCAGCCGAGCGCGATCCGGTGCGTCGAGCACGGCAGGCGCCAGATCCGGAGAATGATGTAGCGGGCCGAGCGCCGCCAGTTGCGCCGCGGCCAAAGCGACACGCGGACACGTTCGGCAAGACTCGGTGCGCTTCGGCGTTTAAACAGCATTCGGTATCCTGCGGACCGGATACATACCACTTGTTGGGGGGAGGGTGTCTGCCGCCGGTCTGCGGCTGCCCGGTTCCTTGTTGCAGCGCACCTTATGCCAGATCGAAAAGCGTTGCGCTGCAAAAATCAGAAGATGACCCTTGCGATCCCCCGTTTCGAGGCGTTTTGCACATTGGTTCATAAATACGCGCAATTTTCGGCTGGGACCTTGCGCGAGGCTTTGCGGCGCTGCAACAGTCTGTAATTCGCTTTGATTTGGCATCGTACAACTCAGGGCCTAATTCTTGATGTGCGGCGCGGGACGGCAACCGCGTTTGGGCAGGGGAAACAAGACGATATGTGCGGAATTATCGGCATCCTGGGCAAGCAGCCGGTAGCGGAGGCGCTGGTCGACGCGCTGAAACGGCTCGAATATCGCGGCTACGATTCGTCGGGCGTCGCCACGCTGGAAGAAGGCCGCATCGTACGGCGGCGGGCGCAAGGCAAGCTGCGCAACCTGGAGAAACTGCTGGCCGAAGCGCCTCTCTCCGGCGCGAGCGGCATCGGACATACACGCTGGGCAACGCACGGTGAACCGAACGAGCGCAACGCCCACCCCCACGCCACGGATCGCGTCGCCGTGGTCCACAACGGCATCATCGAGAACTTCCATGAGCTGCGCGCCGGTCTCGAAGAACGCGGCGTGACGTTCGAATCCGACACGGATTCCGAGATCGTCCCCAAGCTCCTCAACGAAGCGCTCATGCGCGGCGCGGATCCCGCTGCGGCGGTCGCGGAGACGCTTCGCCAGCTCAAGGGGGCGTTCGCCCTGGCCATCCTGTTCGCAGGACATGACGACCTGCTCATCGGTGCGCGCCGCGGCAGTCCGCTGGCCATCGGCTACGGCGACGGCGAGATGTATCTCGGCTCGGACGCGTTGGCGCTCGCGCCTTTCACTGAAAGCGTGACCTATCTGGAAGAAGGCGACTGGGCGGTGCTGACGCGCGCCGGGGCAGTCATCCGCAATGAAAGCGGCGCGGAAGTCACGCGGCCGGTGCAGCGCATCCAGGCCTCGGCGCTCCTGGTGGACAAGGGCAGCCACCGGCATTTCATGGCCAAGGAAATCCACGAACAGCCCGATGTGATCAGCCGCACGCTCGGCCATTACGTGCACTTCCGCGACCAGCGCATCGTGCTGCCCGGCACGGAGGTGGACTTCGCCCGGCTGGAGCGTCTGACCATTTCGGCCTGCGGCACCGCTTTTTACGCCGGACTGGTGGCGAAATACTGGTTCGAACGCTATGCTCGCCTGCCTGTCGAGATCGACGTTGCCTCCGAGTTCCGCTACCGCGAGGCGCCTCTCCCGGAGGACGGGCTGGCGCTGTTCATTTCGCAGTCGGGTGAGACCGCCGACACGCTGGCCAGCCTGCGCTACTGCCGCGAGCACCGCCAGCGCGTAATCTCAATCGTCAACGTGCCGCATTCGACCATCGCGCGCGAGTCCGACGCCGTGCTGCCGACGCTGGCCGGTCCCGAGATCGGCGTGGCTTCGACCAAGGCGTTCACCTGCCAGCTCGCGGTGCTGGCCTGTCTGGCGATCGCGGCGGGACGCGCGCGGGGGGCGCTCACGGCCGCGCAGGAAGCGGAGATGGTGGGAGCGCTGGTCCAGGTGCCGCGCCTGATGAACGGCGTCCTGCGCGACGAGGAGCGGTTCGTCGATCTCGCGCATACGCTGTCGCACGCCACCGACGTGCTCTATCTCGGCCGCGGCGTGCATTTCCCGATCGCGTTGGAAGGCGCGCTGAAGCTCAAGGAAATCTCCTACATTCACGCCGAAGGCTACGCGGCGGGCGAGTTGAAGCATGGCCCCATCGCCCTGATCGACGAGACCGTCCCGGTGATCGTCGTGGCGCCGCGCGACGAGCTTTTCGAAAAGACGGTTTCCAACATGCAGGAGGTGGCCGCGCGCAGCGGGCAGATCGTTCTCATCAGCAGCGAGGACGCCGGATCGCCCGGCACGGAGCTGGCGGCGGACATAAGGCTGCCCAAGGCGCATCCTTTCGTCACACCCGTTCTCTACGCGCTCCCCGTGCAGCTTCTCGCCTACCACACGGCGGTGCTCATGGGGACCGATGTCGATCAACCGCGAAATCTGGCGAAATCGGTGACGGTCGAATAGCGTCCGCCCCCCCATCCGCCGGAGATAAATGCAAAAAAAATGGTCTTCGACACCATATTGTCGAATTCCCGTGCTTGACCTGAACGCAGGAGAATGTTGGAATTCGCCTGGTCCTTTTCGAGAAGAGTCTGTCGGCGTATGACGAGGCTGCCTTCCCTCCGTGTGTTTGTGATCGCGTTCGCATGCAGTTTTGCGGCGGTTGCCGGTCCTGCGCGGGCCACCGACATAACCCCCTCTCTCATTAGCGCCAGCAAGATGATGCAGAATGGCGCCTATGTCCGCGCCATTGAGATCATTTCGGCGGCGCTCTCCTCCAGCAGGGTTTCCCCGGACCTGGCGGCCAAGGCTCTCCTGATGCGGGCGCAGGCCCATGAAAAGCTTGGTAAACCGGCTTTCGCCCTGGCGGATTACAATCAGGCCGTCTGGATGCAGGGGCTCTCGGGTTCCGACAAGAAGCTGGCCGAAGAGGGCCGTCTGCGCGTGCAGGCCAGCCTCGGCGTCACTGAGGGAGGCGAGGAGACACGGACGGCGGCCGGACAGCGTGGGCGTTCTCAGGAAAGTAGCAGTGGCGACGGAGGCTTTTTCAGCAGCCTGTTCGGCTCGTCGCAGTCCGCCAAAGAGGAGGAACGGCCGCAGCGCGCCGTCATGGCGGTCGTTCACGAGGAACGGCCTGCGGCAGAAAGCCGCCCCCGGCCCGCAGCCGGTCCCTCAAACGCCGGCAGGACAGACGCCTACGGCGCGCGAGTCGCGGCTAATGCCGGGCGGCCAATCGCCGAGGAGACATCCGCTGAGCCGACATCCGCCGAACCGACGGGCGCGTTTGCGATCCAGTTCGCGGCGCTCCTGAGCGAACAAAGCGCCATTTATGAGGTCAACCGTATCGCGAAGAGATACGGCGCGGATCTCAACGGCCGGTCGCCGGAAGTCTATATCGTGCCGACCAAGGAAGGCGGCACGCTCTACAAGATTGTCGCCGGACCGTATGAAAAAGCGGAAGGGCAGGCCACCTGCGAACTTCTGAAGACGAAGAATGTGAGCTGCATGCTCATTAGCCGCGGGCAATAGCCGCCGGGCGCGTCCGCCCGGACAAGAACCATCGAAAAATCGGACTTGAACAATGCCGCGTAAAGCGCGAAACATCGCTGCGCGGCGTATGCGGGGGAACGTCTGGCGACGGCGCGCGCGCCGGAATGGCACGGGGGAACGATTTCGTGCTTGAGCGCACGGCAAACCTGACGGAAACGCGAACGAAGACCGGCGCGCTCTACAGCCTGGGCGGCGTCGTCCTCGCGGTTCTTCTCTACTCGGCGTTCCACATCGCGGCGCGGCTTATCGCCTCGGCCAATCTCGGCGAGGACGACCCGCTCGACGTCATCTTCACGCAAACGCTCAGCCTCGGCTACCGGCCCGGCCAGCCGCCGCTGTATGACTGGCTGCTCTGGGGCCTCGGCCAGCTTCTCGGACCGGGCGCGCTGCGCTTCCAACTGCTCAAATACGGCGCGCTGACGGCCACTTGCGGCTTCATCTTCCTCGCTTCCCGCCGCGTAATGAAGGGCGACAGCCTCCGGGCGTTTCTGTCGGTCGAAGCCCTGGCGCTGATCTACCAGATAAGCTGGCGCTTTCACGAGGGCTTCACACACGCGGTCGGCGCCATGTGCGCCGTCGCCGCGCTGTTCTGGGCGGTGCTGCGGCTGGCTGACGGGCGGCGGCTCTCCGATTACGCGATCTTCGGACTGGTGGCCGGATTCGCCCTGCTGACGGTGACGATGGTCTGGGTCTATCTCGGCGCGCTCATTGCGGCGGCGTGCCTGCAGCCGTCGCTTCGCCGCGTGGTCCTCGACCGGCGCATGGTCGTGGCGGCGGCGGTGGCGGCGTTGATCGCCGGGCCGCATCTCGTCTGGCTCATGAGCATGCCCGGAGGGCTGGAGTCGATCACGCCGGCATGGGTCGATCACCGGCGCGGACACTGGTACGCCATGCTCCTCGGCGTGCGCCGCGCTTTCAGCGAACCGGTCATGTATCTGTCGCCCTTGCTGATGATCTATCCGCTGTTCTTTCCGCGGATGCTGGGGCATATCCGCTGCACGGTGCGCATCGCGCCGAACCGCGCTGCCGAGCCGGACTACGAGCAGCTCATCCTCCACCTTACGCTGCTGAACATCGCCGTGCTGATCGCAGCGGGGCTCGCGCTGGGCATCAACCGCTATCCCGTACACGCCCTGATGCCGCTGTTCCTCATCACCTCCATCTGGCTGACGGCGCAGGCGCGCAACGCCGCGCGCGGCTCCAGGGAGGTCCGCCGTTTCGTGATCATGGCGGTGTGCGTGGCGATCTTCGCCTATTTCGCGCGGCTGGCGAACATGTACGTTCTCGAACCGGTTTGCCAGATCTGCCGCTGGGGCGTTCCTTACGCCGAACTCGCGGACGGCATCCGCAAGGCGGGTTTTGCGCGCGGACGGATCGTCGTCTATGACTTCGAACTCGGCGGCAATCTGAAGCTCTTCTTCCCCGAGGCGCAGGTGGAGCTGGCCGGACAGCGCCCCTATGCGCCGCCCGTGAAGCGCAACGCCTTCGCCGACACCGTCTATGTGTGGGATGGCTCACAGAAAATCGAGAAGGCGGCCGAGCAGTTCCTCCGGCCGGAGATCACCGCGGCGGCCCTGGCGAAGTCGCTCACGATCTCGATCCCCTGGCGGAACCATTACTGGAAGCCGGACGGCTACCGCGTCTCGGTTTGGGGGGTGCTGGTGAAGCATGGCGGCCACGACGCGTTGCGGGCCGACCATTGACCGCGCCGCCGGTTGCGTCCAAATGAATGGCGTATTTCCAATCCGGCTCTAAACGACAGGCAGGTCCGATGGAGACTTTCTTTGGCGGCAATCCGTTGGCGGTGATCATCCGGCTTGTGATCATCTCCATCGTCGTCGGCATCGTACTGACAGCATTGGGTATTCTGCCGCACGACCTGTTTCGCGTCATTCCCGAGCTGATACAGACGATCTACGAGTTCGGCCGCGGCTGGATCGAGGCGGCGTTCCGCTACTTCGTGCTCGGCGCGGTAATCGTCGTGCCGGTGTGGCTCGTCATCCGCTTCGTCAGGACCCTCGGCGGCGAGCGCAAGGGCAGCACGAAACCGCGCTGATCCGCACGGATCACGAAACGGAAACCACCGTAGCCGGATCAAGTCCGGCCACGGCGTGACTCGCTTTTCGCGTTAGGACCGCTCAGCCTTCCTGGCGGTTCATGCGGTGATCGATCAGATCCTGCACCACCGCCGGTTCGGCCAGCGTGGAGATGTCCCCGAGATTGGAGAAATCGTCCTCGGCGATCTTGCGCAGGATGCGGCGCATGATCTTGCCCGAGCGCGTCTTCGGCAGGCCCGGCGCCCACTGGATGACATCCGGCGAAGCAATCGGCCCGATTTCCTTGCGCACCCAGTTTTTCAACTCCTGGCGCAACTGCTCGGAAGGCTCTTCACCCCCGTTGAGAGTGACATAGACATAGATGCCCTGCCCCTTGAGGCTGTGCGGATAGCCGACGCAGGCCGCCTCGGCCACTTTCGGGTGGGCGACGAGCGCGGACTCCACCTCGGCGGTGCCCATGCGATGGCCGGACACGTTGATGACGTCGTCCACGCGGCCCGTGATCCAGTAAAAGCCGTCTTCGTCGCGCCGGCAGCCGTCGCCGGTGAAGTACATGTTGTCGTACATGGAGAAGTAGGTGTCGATGAAGCGGTCGTGATCACCCCACATGGTCCGCATCATGCCGGGCCAGGGCTTCATAATACAGAGTTTGCCGCCTTCGTTGGGGTCGCACTGGCTGCTGTCGTCGCGGAGCACGCGGGCGTCGACGCCGAAGAACGGGCGACTGGCGCTACCGGGCTTCAAGGTCATGGCAC